>JBBKXO010000383.1:0-8663 GCA_037969525.1 Burkholderiales bacterium
GGCGTCTACCAGGTCGGCGGCTTAGGGTTGTTGAGCGATTTTTCCAGCGAGTCGTAGCGCGCGTTGGGGTTGCGCGGGCGCGAGGGCTGTCCGGGCTTCAACTGGTCCATGTCGCAGTAGAGTTCGACGTGATAGCCGTTGGGGTCGAGGAACTCGACGCTGGTATGCCCGCCCATCGCGCGCCGGCCTTCCCACACCAGCGGGACGTCGCGCTCCTGCAGGTAAGTGCGGATCTCGAACAGTTCGTCCATGGATTCGACCTGAAACGCGAAGTGGTGCAGCCGCACCGCGCCTTCCGGCGGGAACTCCGCTTTGTCGCCGTCGGACGGAAACAGGCCGATGGTGTGATGGTCGCCGACGCCGGTGAGGAAAATGCCGCCGACGGTGGCGTTGTCCGAGACGCGGAAGTTAAGGACTTCGGTGTAGAACTTCACCGACTCTTCGAGATTGCGCACCTGGAGCACGATGTGGCCCAGTTTTTTCACGCGCACCGGGCTCGGGCGCGTCGCGGGCTTGATCGAAGTCGGGGCCTCGGCTGCATGGTCCATGTGCTTGTCCTTCTTCCTGGTTGGGGCTGGCGTGTCTTCCAGATCGCAGGCAGCGTAGCCTCGGCCGCAGCCGAAAGCAAGCGGCCCGCATGTTGCGGTGCGGTGCGGGGCTGGTTCGGGCCGCTGCGGCGGTTGCGGCGTCCGGCGCATTGGCTTAGATTGCGGGAACCCGCCGACCGTCGGCAAAACGGTTGCGGCGGTCACAAAAAAGTCCCGGACCACCGATCCGACGGAGGAGAGCATGAAAATCCGCAGCTTGAGCACTGCTGTTTTTGTATTGCTGTTGTCGTTAGTGGCGGGCGGCGTCAGCGCCCAGCAAGCCTATCCGACCAAGCCCATCCGCCTGATCGTGCCGTTCCCGGCCGGCGGTCAGACCGACGTGGTGGCGCGTACGGTGGCGCTGAAACTCTCCGAGGTGTTCGCGCAGCAGGTCATCGTCGACAACCGGCCCGGCGCGGCAGGAAACATCGGGGTCGAAATTGCGTTGAGTTCGATCCCCGACGGTTACACCATGCTCCAGATTTCAACCAGTTATGCCGGTAATGTGGCGCTCCACCAGCTGAAATATGATCCGATCAAAGATGTGATGCCGGTGGGGATGATCGGCGATATCGCCAACATGGTGACCGTCCATCCGTCCGGTCCTTACCAGAACATCAAGGAACTGATTGCCTATGCCAAGTCCAATCCCGGCAAGATCAACTATGCCTCCGGCGGGATCGGCAGCGGCAACCATCTGGCGACCGAGGAGTTCGCCCAGATGACCGGCATCCGGATGCTGCATGTGCCGTACAAGGGTTCCACGTCTGGCGTGACCGACCTGATGAACGGCCAGATTCAGCTCATCTTCAGCGGCATCACGGGGATGATTGCGCACCACAAGGCGAAGCGCGTACGCGGCATCGCGGTGACCAGCGCGAAACGCAATCCGGCGGTGCCCGAGCTGCCGACCGTAGGCGAAACCGTACCCGGCTACGTCTCGGTCAGCTGGTCGGCCATCATCGCGCCCAAAGGCACGCCGCGGACGGTCGTGGCACGCTGGAACAAGGACCTCAATCACGTGCTGCAGATGTCGGATACGAAGGCGCGTTTGGACACCATCGGCCTTGAGATCGTCGGCGGCACGCCCGAGCATTTTCGCGATGTGCTGGTCCAGGACATCGCGAAATGGAAGAAAGTGGTCAAGGACGCCAACATCAAGCTCTAGCAGTTTGTTGAAAAACGCGTAAAAGGCCGTTCGTATTGAGCGTAGCGAAGCGGAGTCGAAATATGAATGGCCTGCAATCAATTACTGGGCACGCTTCGACTTCGCGCCTATGGCGCTACGCTCAGCGCGAACAGAGAATTTCAACAACCTGCTAAGTCAGGCGCTGACGCCGACTGCAGGACCAATCAAAGGGGATATGCATGGCAGAAATTCTGGGCGTCGGTGTGACGCACACGCCGCCGGGGCTGGTGCCCGGCGAACACAAACCGTGGCCACTGGCGCGCATGCTGCACAGTGATAAGCGCATACCGGAGCACATGCGCGATCCGGCCAACTGGCCGGAGCCGATGCGCCGGGAGTGGGGGGATGACGAAGGCATCACGTCGTACAAGACGCACATGCCGCGCGTGTTTGATGCCTTCCGCAAAGTCCGCGCAGAGATCGATGCGTTCAAGCCCGACTTCATCCTGATGTGGGGCGACGACCAGTACGAGAACTTCAGGGAAGACATCATCCCGCCGTTCTGCGTGCTGGCGTATGAGGAACTCGTCTTCAAGCCCTATACGTTTCTGCGCGGCAAGCCCAACATCTGGGACGAGCCGGCCGACAAGGTTTTTTCCCATCCCGGGCAGCACAAGGCGGGGAAGCATTTGGCGCGCGGACTGCTGGAAGCGGGCATCGACATGTCCTATGCCTACAAGCCGCTGCGCGAGGACGGCCTCGGCCACGCCTTCGCCAACACGCTGCTCTATCTCGACATGGACCGCAAGGGCTTCAACATCCCGGTGCTGCCGGTGGCGATCAACTGCTACGGCAGTTCGGTGATCCGCTTCCGCGGCGGATTCGAGGTGCATGCCGACGAGCCGGATCCGCCCGCACCGTCGCCGCGCCGCTGTTTCGAAATGGGGCAGGCAACCGCGCGCGTGCTGCGCGACAGCCCGTGGCGCGTGGTGATCATGGCGTCATCGAGCTGGTCACACGGATTTCTCACCGAGAAAAACCACTGGATGTATCCCGACCTCGAGGCCGACCGCGCGATGCTAGAGCACCTGCGCAAAAACAACTACGCCGCCTGGCGCGATGTGCCGCTGGCGCAGATGGAGGCGGCCGGGCAGCACGAGGTGCTCAACTGGACCTGCCTCGCCGGCGCGATGCACGAACTGAATTACAAGGCCGACATCCTCGACTGGGTGGAGACCTGGACCTTCAACGCCTCGAAGTGCATGGCCATGTTCAGGCCCGCCTGACGGCCGCAGGGAGCGCGGCCCGGAGGAGAATGAACATGATATTGCAGGGATTCGATGGTCCTGTCCTCACGGCAGTGATGGCGGCATGAGCGGCTGGAAGCCGGCAGGTCCCGTGCGATTGATCGTCGGCTCCCGCCCCGGCGGCGCCAACGATGTGTTCGGACGGATGCTGGTCGAGGGCCTGCGCGAGGCGGGCGGACCGGAGGTCGCGATCGTCAACATCCCGGGCGATGAAATGGCCAGGGCTTGGCAGGCCCTGCGCGAGGCCGCGCCGGACGGCTGCACCATCGGCACTTCGTCGAATGTCCTGCTGACCAGTCATCTCGCCGGCAAATCGAAGCTGCACTATTCCGGATACACCTCGATCGCGCTGCTGGTCGAGGAAACCATGGCCTTTGCCGTGGCCGCTGCGCGCGGTGCTGGCGCCGATTGGTTGGGCCTGCTGCAGTCCGGCCGTCCGCTCAAGGCCGGCTTCATCGGCCAGCCGGGCAACGCGCGGCATCTGGCGATGGCCACGGCCCTGCTTGCGCAGGGTTACGACGTGGACCAGGTTGAATTCCGCGGCTGCGAGACCGAAGAAGAGTGCATGCGCGAACTGACGGCGGGGCAGAGCGATGTGTACTGCAATACCGCGAGTGCCGTTGCCGCGCTGGTGCGCGCAGGTACGGTGCGGCCGGTGGCGGTATCGGCGAAAAACAGATTGCCCGGGGTTTACCAGGACACGCCCTGCCTCGCCGAATTCGGCGTCGGTGAGCCGTTCACGGCGTGGCGCGCCATCATCGGGCCGCCGGGCATGCCCGAGGCTGCGGTCGCTTACTGGGTGGATACCTTCAGGGCCTTGTCGGGAACGCCGGCCTGGGCGCGCCTGATGGAAGCGCATCACTGGAACAGCCGGTTTCTCGAAACGCGGGTGTTTGACGAGTTTCTCGACACGCTGTCGGCCGATCTCGAACGTTGCCTGGCGGCGATCGCTGCGCGCTGAGGCCGGTGCGGGCGTATGCGACGAAGCAGGGCGTGAAGCTGGTGGAGGGCGCGCAGTTGCCGAGGCTGGTTCGTTTGTAGGCTCGGAGTTCAGAGAGAATTGGGCTCGGTTACCATATCATTCTCGAACTGGTGCAGCGAGTCGACAGGTAACGCGGTCTTACCCGATCAGTCACAGGAGGAACGATGGAGTCCATCAAGTCACGCATCACCATCAAACAACTGCAACCGCTTTTCGTTGCCGAGGTGACCGGTATCGATCTGACGGTGCCCGTGTCGCGCGAGGATTTCCGCGCGATCTGGGACGCGTTCAACGAGCACCAGATCCTCGTGTTCCGCGACCAGCATTTTGACGACGAATCGCAGATCGCGTTCAGCCGCCACTTCGGCGAACTCGAAACCATGATCGCGCACCCCGGCAACGACTGGAACCCCGGGCACATCTCTGTCATGACCAATCTCGGCAAGGACGAAAATTTCCTGCCCCCCGAGCATCCGGCGATGCAGCACCGGGCGCGCAATGAGGACTGGCACAGCGACAGTTCGTTCAAACCGGTGGCGGCACTGGCGTCGCTACTCGCATCGCGCATCGTGCCGCCCGTCGGTGGCAACACCGATTTCGCCAGCGCCAGGGCGGCCTACGCGGACCTGCCCGCTGAGCGCAAAGCCGCGCTCGAAGGTCTCACCGCCCTGCATCGCATGACGATGCGGGACGCGGATAACGACAAAGGCTACAAGGATGAGGACAAGAAACGTCATGTCGTCACACACCCGCTGATCCGCGCTAATCCGGTCAACGGCCACAAGGCGCTCTACGTCGGTGCGCACGCGCAGGAGATCGTCGGCATGCCGCCAGCGGAAGGCGCCCGGCTGATCGACGAACTGACGGCGTACTGCACGCAACCCCAGTACGTCTACAGCCACCGCTGGCGCGACGGCGACGCGGTACTGTGGGACAACCGCTGCACGCTGCACCGCGCGACGACATTCGACAGGACCAAATACAAACGCAGGCTGCACCGCACGACCATCGGCGGAAAGTCCCCTGACAGCGCGTTTGCGACGATGCCGGGGGAGTAAACGGCGAGTTGTAAGCACCGAGATGCGCGGTGCGCGGGAGTAGCCGGCGAGAAACCGTGGTCTGTCCCCGAATATTCCTTTAGTTATGTTCCGTCGGTCAGCGCGGCAACGTCAAGAACGGCGCACCGATTGCGCCAACCTTGACGTAAATCAGCGCACCTTCCGGACCCGAAAAGGGTGTGTGCCGGCTCCAGCGCGGATTACGCAGCCAGGTGCCGGCCGGGTACTCGCCGTCTTCATCCTGGAAAACGCCTTGCAGGACCAGAATCTCCTCGCCACCAGGGTGCGTATGCGTATCAAAGCGTGTATCCGACGCCCACCGCACCAGCGCCGTGCTGACGCCGTCGTATTCATGCAGAGGCATCACACTCAGCCCGGGCACCAGTCCGGGCCGCCAGGCCGCCGTCGATGTCGCAATGCGCACCGGCGTCAGGTCATTCGCCGCGAACTGCCAGAGTTTGACGAACAGCGTACAGCCTTCACGCGAGAACGGCGTGTGGCTGGTGCCCGGTGGGTTGCGCAGGTAGGTGCCCACCGGGTAATCATCCAGCTCATCCGAGAATATGCCGTCGAGTACCAGAATCTCCTCGCCGCCGTGATGCACATGCGGGTCGAAGTGTGAACCAGCGGCGTAGCGCACGATACTCGTTGCGCGCGCAACCTCATCCCCGACCCGGTCCAGCATGCGCCGGTCCACGCCAGGCAACGGCGAGGCAGTCCATACCGCATCTGCCGCATGCTGCACGACACGCGCATTGAAATCACTGTTGATGTTCATGGGTCTAATCTCGTGTAAACAGACAGTATCAGCCCGCACGTCGGGAGCGTGCACCCCTCGATCCACACCCCAAAGGCTAGTCGCGCAGCGTCGCGAGAAACTGGCCGAAGTAGACGAGGCCAGCGGGCCACACACCAAGCTTCGCGGCCGAGCCCAAGTGGCCGTGCATGCCGCCGTCGAAGAACATAGCACCCCAGGCTTTGGCGAATTCCTGCGCGCGGTCGAAGGTGACGCGGTCATCGTCGCGGCCCGCGACGACGGCGGAAGGGTAGGGCAGGCGTTTCAGGATCATGCCGCCGAAACCCTGCGGCCCGCTGCCTGCGGGGGATTTCCAGCGGTCGCGGTCGCTGGGTGCGACGAAGAATACGCCGGCCACTTTCTTCACGGCCGCAGACTCCTCAAACGACCACTTCATCACCAGCGATGTGCCTGCGCTGTGCGGCACGAGGATGACGGGTTTAGTCGCCTTGTTCACGTATTCGGTCAGCTTTGCGGCCCACACGTCATAGACCGGCCGGTCCCAGTCTGCCTGCTGCACCCGGACAAAATCGGGGAAGGCCTGCTCCCAGTGGGTCTGCCAATGATCCGCCCCGGCACCGTTGAGGCCGGGATGGATGAGTACTGAGACGTCATTGAGTGTTCGCATGGCGCAGACATTATATTTTCAAAGGGACTGGAGTGGATATTCTCGCGCGTCGCCAGATAGATCGTACCTGGCCCCTTAATTCCTTTAATTCGTGAATGGCCTTTAACTGCAGGCGTCCGTGAGCGCAGTCAGAATCTCTAAGGGTCAGAGTCAGCATTGTTTTCATGAGCTTAAAAAAATGCCGACTCTGACCCCTAGTGTTGTTCTAGTGTTGTTCGCAGCGCCAGGCTGGCTGCGTGAACATTTGCCGTATGAACCATGACGCCTCCTGTGTAACTGGGGGGGGCAGGCCACACTCATAAATAGTGAATAAAATCAACTACTTACGATTAATTCTCGACTCCAGTACTGGTGATGCCGCGGGCCTGGCGAGTGACTTACGCCGGAATGATGTTCCAGACTTCGTCGAGTTTCGTGCCCGAAGCGCGCACCACTTTGGCGATCGGGCAATACATTTCCAGTTCGTGACGGATCTGGTCGATCTGCTCCTGCGTGGCAGCAGTGGTCACGTCGATGTGCAGGGTCATGGCTGGAAACGGCACTGCCACGTCTTCCGCGAGGGTGACGCCACGGCGGTCGAAGTCTGCCTCGAGGCGGATTTTCATCGCCTTGAACTCCACGCCGTTCTTGTGCGCGATCTTGTGGCTGATGACGTTGGTGCAGCCGACCAGCGACGCGGCAAAGGTTTGCGTCGGGCTCATGCCGAGGTTAGTGCCGCCGCGCTCGACCGGTTCATCAATGACGGTCGTCAATCCTGCTGTGCTGACATCGGTGCGTGAATGTGATTGCGCCACGCCCTCCATGCGCATCTTGATGGTGGTTTTTTCCCTGACTACAACCATTGCAGTACTCCTTTTGCAAGTGGATCAATCCCAAGTGAACGAGCGATGCCTGGCGTTCGACCGGGTTCCTTCAGTTTAACTGCATGGAGTTTATCACCGGCCGTTTCTACTGCGCTCCCGGTTCACGGACTCCATTTATTAATCGTTGTACTACAACGGCAGAATTGTTAGAGTTTGCTTAAAACGGCACATGCAACGAAAGGATGTCGGCAGGGAAATGGGCCGATGTAATACAGGCACCGCGGGCATCGCGGGATTTTAATTCGCGCACTTTACACGGCGCGGTAAATGGGTGATCTTTAATAAAAATGGCGACTAATAAACACGCGGATAAACCCCCGGTTGATGCAACGCTGCGGTCTACGGCGGACACCGTCGTATGGGGCCACATTGCGGCGGATGTGAGCCCGGCGCTGCGGATTCAATCGGGGCAGACGGTGCGTATCGACACCGTTTCCCACCAGGGCCTGCTCAAGGGGGATCCGGTCGCCTATTTCGGGGAGACCGGTGTTCCCGCCGGGCAGGTGCTCGAGGATGCGCGCGATATCTTCCGCCGGGCGAAGCGCGGCGAAGGCGCCGGCGTACATGTGCTGACCGGGCCGGTCTATGTGGAAGGCGCACAGGCCGGCGACATGCTGGAAGTGCGCATACTCGACATCGCGTTCCGGGTCCCCTATGGCGTCAATGCCTCGGGCCGCGGATCGGGTGTGCTGCCGGAATTGCTGAACACCGCGGCACTCAGGACGATCGGGCTGGATCTGGAGCGCGGGGTCGCGCTGTTTGCAGACGACATCGAGGTTCCCCTGGCGCCGTTCATGGGGATCATGGCCGTTGCGCCACCGCCGGAAGTCGGGCGCGCCAGCACCAAGCCCCCCGGGGCCTGGGGCGGCAACATGGATTTAAAGCAGCTGACGGCAGGCGCCACGCTGTATCTGCCGGTGTTCAACCCGGGCGCACTGTTTTACACCGGCGATGGACATGCGATGCAGGGGGATGGCGAGGTGAACGGCACGGCGATCGAAATCTCGTTGACGCCCACGCTGCAGTTCATTGTGCACAAGGGCGCAGGGGAGCGCATGACCTGGCCCCGTGCGGAAGATGCGACGCATTATTTTTTGATGGGGATGGATGCGGATCTCGATACGGCGCTCGAACATGCGGTGCAGGAAACCGTGGACTTCCTGCAAGTACGGGCCGGCTTGTCAGCGGCGGATGCGTATGCGCTTGCCAGTTTGAGCGTCGATTTCCGGGTGGGGGAAGCCGTCAACAACATCAAGATGGTGTACGGCATGATCCCGAAGCAGCAGTTCAGGAAAAAAATCGAGTATTGGCAT
>JBBKXO010000384.1:0-5158 GCA_037969525.1 Burkholderiales bacterium
ATGCCCAAAAAAAACGGACGCCCGCAGGCGCCCGTTTCCAGAGATTGCCGGGAATATCAGTTGTAGGCGGTTTCGCCGTGTTCCGAGATATCCAGACCTTCGGTTTCCGCTTCTTCGGAAACCCGCAGACCGACAATCATGTCCACGATTTTGAGCAGAATGTAGCTCAGTACCCCGGTGTAAACGAGAGTGAATCCGACGCTGATCACCTGGGTCATCAACTGGGCACCCATGGTTTCGTTGCCGGCGCCGAACCCGGTACCACCCAGCGAGGGTGAGGCCAGGACACCGATGCCGATTGCACCAACGATACCGGCGACGCCGTGCACGCCGAACACGTCGAGGGAATCGTCATAACCGAACATCTTCTTGAGGCTGAGTACCGCCCACAGAGAAATGATGCCGGCGGCGATGCCGAGGATAATGGCGCCCATGGGTCCCGCGTTACCGCAAGCCGGTGTAATGGCGACCAGACCTGCAATCGCGCCGGTGGCGATGCCCAGCATGCTGGGTTTGCCCTTGACCATCCATTCCATGAACATCCATGCAGCCGCAGCGGCTGCAGTGGCGAGCGTGGTGTTGATCATCGCCAGGCCGGCGCCACCATTGGCCGCTACTGCGCTGCCGGCATTGAAGCCGTACCAGCCCACCCACAGCAGTGAGGCGCCGATCAGCGTCATCGCCAGGTTGTGGGGCGGCATTGCAACCGTGCCATATCCCTTGCGCTTGCCCAGGACTACGGCCGCAACCAGACCCGCGATACCGGCATTGATATGAACTACCGTTCCGCCGGCGAAGTCGATCGCACCCATGCCGCCGATCCAGCCGCCGCCCCAGACCATATGGGCCATCGGCACGTAGCAGAATGTCACCCACAGGACCATGAACAGCAGCACTGCGGAGAATTTCATGCGCTCGGCGTAGGCGCCGACGATCAGCGCCGGAGTGATGGCGGCGAAGGTCAGCTGGAAGTTGGAAAACACGTACTCGGGTATCGTGCCCGTGAGCGAGTCAACGGTCACACCGGCCAGAAACATCTTGCTCAGTGAACCGATGAATTTGCCGTCGCCCGTGAAGGCCAGGCTGTAGCCATAAACCGCCCACACGACTGCGATCACGCTGAACACGGCAAAGACCTGCATCAGCACGGACAGTACGTTCTTCGTGCGCACCATCCCGGCGTAGAACAGCGCCAGTCCAGGCAGCACCATTAGAGTAACCAGTATGGTAGACACGAGCATGAACGCCGTATCACCGCTGTCGAGCTTGGGTTTTGCGGGCTCGGCAGCAGGCGCTGCTGCAGCGGCAGCTGCAGGTGCTTCTGCGGGAGCCATGGCAGCAGGTGCTTCCGCGGGTTTGTCCTGGGCAATGGTCGGTGCGGCGGCAAAGCCGAGAACGCCGAACAGGGCCAGAGCAGTGAGTAATTTTTTCATTTTATTCTCCAATCAAAGGGCATCTGCGCCGGTTTCACCGGTGCGGATGCGAATCACCTGCTCGAGGTCGGAGACGAATATCTTGCCGTCGCCGATCTTGCCGGTGTTCGCGGATTTTTCGATGGCCTCGATGACCTGTTCGAGCAGATCACTTTTGATCGCGGCCTCCACTTTGATCTTCGGCAGGAAATCCACCACGTATTCAGCCCCGCGGTAGAGTTCGGTATGCCCTTTTTGCCGTCCGAAGCCCTTGACCTCGGTGACGGTAATCCCGGTCACGCCGATGGCGGACAGGGCCTCCCGTACTTCGTCGAGCTTGAACGGCTTGATGATTGCCGTAACGAGTTTCATGTTGTGTCCCCGGTTGGTTGGGGCCGGCGCTGGGCGCGGCCCCTGGTTCTATAGCAAGAGTTAGAAGGATTTCGACAGATAGACTGTGCCCTGACCCTTGCCCCAGTATTTGCCAGTGGTCGGGTTCGTGTAGAAGGCTTCCTGAGCTGCATTCATCTTGGTGTCGGTGTAGTAGGCGCCGATGGTGAAATCTTTCGGCAGTGCGTAGCTCAACCCCAGCTTCCAGTCATCAAACGAGGCAAACGAATCATTGGAGGTGCCGGGGGCAGCGTCACCGCTGTATTTCTGCTTGCCCCAGTGAACGATGGCCGTCAGCTTGTCTGTCACCGGTATGTTGGCTGTCAGATCCAGGTAATAAGTGCCGCGGCTATTCGGGACAGTGAACGTCTTGTTGCCAACGACGTGGGAATACTTTGCGCTGAGCCATTTCCAAGATCCGCCCACATAGACCTCGAGCGTGTCTGCCTTGGTTCCGCCCGGGACAACGGTGCCCGGGTAGTAGTACTGGAGCACGCCGACGTCGTAGCCGAAATCCCCGGCTGATCCTTTATAGCCGCCGTAAAAATCCATCTCGAGGCTGGCGCCACCCTCGTAAACGCCCGCGTCTCGTAACCAGCTGACGTTGGACATCCAGGTGCCGGCATAGAGTCCGCTGGTGTGGCTGTAATCGAGCCCGCCCTGTAAGGCAGGTTTGCCGTCGGTCTGGCTGACGCCGCGGAATATGTACTGGCTGTAGATGCCCATATTGCCGGTCAGCGAATGTGGCGAGTCTGCTGCGGTAGCGATGGCGGGCCCGCAAGCTGCGGCGACTAGTCCTGCGATGATGGTCTTCTTAAACATGTTTATCCCTTTCAAGGTTGGCTCATGAGCAATAAAACTGCCCCCCCCTTTCAGCAGGTACCGTGCCAGTTATAAATGTCATATAAAACAATCATTTAGTCGTAAATTATGAGCGCCCTTCAATTTATATCGCACCATAACGGTGCGCAGGCGTTGCGCTTTGCACCAATTACTGGCGAGTCCGCCCCAGCATGATGCGCATACTGTGGACTCCGGGTTTTACGACGTAACTTGTTAAACTGGTGCCTTGCCGGAGGGGGTATGGATCAGAAACTGTTGGAAGAAATCAATGCCAAGGTCAGGGCCGCGTTGGCGCAGGGCCCGGTCGCCGACATAGAAAAAAACCTGCACGTCCTACTGGGTGGCCTGTTCAACCGGCTCGACCTGGTGCGGCGCGACGAATTCGATGTGCAGCGTGAAGTGCTGGTGCGCGCCCGGGCAAAGCTCGCTGAACTGGAACAAAAAATTGCCGCGCTGGAGGCGGCCGCCGCAAAGTCGACGGCTTCGAAATAGGCGCCACGGCTTTGCCTCGTCAGCCGCCGGCTGACTGTAGCCGTTATAAGGTTTTCACTGCTGATTGCTTGGTGCCCCCGTGTCTCTGGCCGTACTCTACAGTCGCGCCTTGTCCGGCATGAACTCCCCGCTGGTCACGGTGGAAACGCATCTGGCCAACGGCTTGCCCAGCTTTACCATCGTGGGTTTACCCGAAATTGAGGTCAAGGAGGCCAAGGATCGTGTGCGCGCGGCTTTACAGAATGCCCAGTTTGAATTTCCAGCGCGGCGCATCACCGTGAATCTGGCGCCCGCTGATCTGCCCAAGGAATCCGGTCGATTCGATTTGCCGATCGCATTGGGCATACTGGCGTCCTCGGGGCAGATACCAGACCGGCAGTTACGTGAATATGAATTTGCCGGTGAACTGGCGTTGACCGGCGAACTGCGACCGGTGCGCGGTGCGCTGGCGATGGCTCTGGCCGTTGCGCGCGACGGCCGGGCATTCGTGTTGCCGGAGGCGAGTGCGGCAGAAGCGGCGCTGGCAGAGCAGGCGATAGTTCATGCGGCCGCGACCCTGGGTGATGTCTGTGCCCACCTGGCAGGACGGGCAACGCTGGCGCGCGCGCAGCCCGCCGCCGCAGCCCGCGAGCATCCATTCCCGGATTTGCTGGATGTCAAAGGCCAGAGTCACGCCAGACGCGCGCTGGAAATTGCCGCCGCCGGAGGGCACAGTCTGTTGATGGTAGGTCCTCCGGGCACCGGCAAGACCATGCTGGCGCAGCGATTGCCCGGTCTATTGCCGCCGATGACGCAGCAGGAGGCGGTGGAATCCGCGGCCATACAGTCCTTAGGCTCCAATGGTTTTGATGTTACTGCCTGGAAACGGCGCCCTTACCGCGCGCCGCACCATACCGCATCGGCGGTGGCGCTGGTCGGCGGCGGCAGCAATCCGCGCCCCGGCGAAATATCCATGGCCATGCACGGCGTACTCTTTCTCGACGAATTGCCGGAGTTCGAACGCAAGGTGCTGGAGGTGTTGCGCGAACCGCTGGAGTCGGGGCGCATCACGGTGTCGCGCGCCGCACGTCAGGCTGATTTTCCTGCGCAGTTCCAATTGGTCGCGGCGATGAATCCCTGTCCCTGTGGTTTTCTCGGGCATTACAACGGTCGCTGCCGCTGCACACCGGATCAGGTCGCGCGCTATCGTTCGCGTATTTCAGGACCGCTGCTCGATCGCATTGACCTGCAGATTGAAGTGCCCGCGGTGGCACATGATGTACTGACGCAACACTCCGCAGGAGAATCCTCCGCGGCTGTGCGCGCCAGGGTGACCGTGGCGCGTGAGCGCGCGCTGGCGCGGCAAGGCGGGCCCAACACGCTGCTGGCAACGCGCGGAATCGACCGGCATTGTGCGCCCGACACGCAAGGCCAGACTCTGCTCAAACAGGCCATCGCGCGCCTGGGGCTGTCGGCGCGCGGCTATCACCGCATCCTGAAGGTCGCGCGCACCATAGCCGATCTTGCCGGCACGGACGCTGTCACCGGCAGCCATGTGGCCGAAGCCATTCAGTACCGCAGACTGGATCGCGCATGAGTGCTGCGCCGCGGCACGCCGCGCCGATTACCTTCACGTTGCTTGCGACGATACTGGCCGCGCTGGCGATGATCGGTCCGTTCACCATTGATACTTACCTGCCGGCATTCCCCTATATCGGTGCCGATCTGCAGGCGACTCCGGCGCAGATCCAGCAGACGCTGAGTTTTTACTTGTTCACCATGGCGCTGATGACATTGTTTCACGGCACTCTGTCGGACTCTTTCGGGCGCCGGCCGGTGATCCTGACCTGCCTCGCGCTGTATGTCGTGACCGCCATTGGTTGTGCGCTGGCGGCCAGCCTTCCGCAGTTACTGTTCTGGCGTGCGGTGCAGGGACTGACCGCGGGCGCGGGCATGATCGTCGGACGCGCGATCATCCGCGACAGTTTTGCCGGTCATGAAGCACAGCGCCTGATGTCGCTGGTCACCATGATCTTCGGCAT
>JBBKXO010000385.1:0-3550 GCA_037969525.1 Burkholderiales bacterium
GAATTCAGTAAAAATACTATTAAATTCAATTACTTACATGGTTTTTTCGCTCGGTGGCGAACCGCGCAGGCCATCCCAGACCAATAATATGGCGCCGCAGGTAATGGCCGAGTCCGCCACATTGAATGCCGGCCAGTGCCAGCCGTAGGCGTGGAAATCCAGGAAGTCCACCACGGCGCCTACGGTCATACGGTCAATGACGTTGCCGACCGCACCGCCGAGCACCAGACTCAGCGCCAGGCAGAACAGTGTTTGCTGTGGATAACGGCGCAGCAGAAACACGATCCACACCGATGCCACCACCGCGATGCCGGTAAACAGATAGTGCTGCCAGCCGCCCATGCCGGCGAGAAAACTGAATGCCGCGCCGCGGTTGTAGACCAGCAGCAGATTAAAAAAGGGCGTGACCTCGACCGGCGGTTGGCCCGCCAGCGCGGCAACCGCGACATATTTGGTGATCTGGTCGAGTATCACCACGATGCCCGCTATCAGCAACCAGCGCGTCATCAGGCATGACTCCGAGGTTCACCCGCACCGTAGAGGTTCGCGATGCAGCGTCCGCACAGTTGCGGATGCTCTGCCTGATGACCAACATCGGCGCGGTAATGCCAGCAGCGTTCACATTTAACGTGCGGACTGGCGCTGACTTTCAGGCATACGCCCGGCAATGCCGTCTTCACCGCATCAGCGTCCTCCCCGGTGTGCACCGTTGCCCGTGAAGTGATGAACACGAAACGCAGATCATCGCCCAGCGAGTTCAGCAAGACCGCAGTCTCGCCATCGGCGTACAGATCAAGGTCCCCTGCCAGCGATGATCCGATTTTTCCGGCAGTACGCAATTCCTCCAGCCGCTTGGTGACATCGCCGCGCAGCGTACGCAGCCGCCCCCAGCGTCCGCGCAGTTGCTCGGCGTCACGCGGCAGCTTGATATCCAGCCAGGTCTGTTCAAACACGCTGGCTTCACCAGGCGCGAGCAGTTCCCAGACTTCCTGCGCGGTGAAAGACAGGATCGGCGCCATCAGGCGCGCCAATACATGCGTGATGTGATGCAGCGCGTTCTGCGCCGAGCGCCGGACCCGGGAATCAGCCGGCGCGGTGTAGAGCCGGTCTTTCAGAATGTCGAGATAAAAACCGCCCAGCTCTTCGGAGCAGAAGGTCTGCAGGCGCTGCGCGACCTGGTGGAACTCGTATTCACCATAGTGGCCCGCGCTGCGTGGCTGTTTGTTGCCCAATTCGGACGGCACCAGCGCCGCCTGCAGGTCGGACAGCATGACCAGCGCATAACGGTCGATTTCCAGCCAATCATCGACGGGTAACGCATCGCGCTCAGCATCGAAATCGGAAATATTGGACAACAGGAAACGCAGCGTGTTGCGGATGCGGCGATAGGATTCGACGACGCGCTTGAGGATTTCCCTGGAAATCGACAATTCGCCGGAGTAATCCGTGCTTGCCACCCACAGCCGCAGAATGTCGGCGCCTAGCTCTCCCATGACCTGCTGCGGGACAATGACATTGCCCTTGGACTTGCTCATCTTCTTGCCTGCGCCATCAACGACAAACCCATGCGTCAGCAAGGCATCGTACGGCGCGCGGCCGTCCATCATGCTCGCCGTCAGCAGCGAGGAATGGAACCAGCCGCGATGCTGGTCCGAGCCTTCCAGATACAGATCTGCCGGGAACGTGCTCTGTGCCGCATGTGAACCGCGCAGCACCGTCTGGTGGGTGGTGCCCGAATCGAACCACACGTCCAGTGTGTCCTTGACCTTTTCATAGGCTGCGGCATCGGCACCCAGCAGCTCAGCGGCATCCACTGCCTGCCAGGCTTCTATCCCGCCCTGCGCTACGCGCTGCGCCACGGTTTCCAGAAGCTCCAGGGTGCGCGGATGCAGCGTGGCGGTTTCCTTGTGCACAAAGAAAGGCATGGGCACGCCCCACTGCCGCTGGCGCGACAGCGTCCAGTCGGGACGATTGGCGATCATGCTGTGCAAACGCGCCTTGCCCCATGTCGGGAAAAATCGCGTCGCCTCCACCGCCCGCAACGCCGTCGTGCGCAACGTTTCCTGCGGCTGGACCCCGTTGTAGCCGGGCGCGTCTTCCATGGCGGCAAACCACTGCGTGGTCGCGCGCAATATGATCGGCGTCTTGTGGCGCCAGCAATGCATATAGCTGTGAGTGTAGTTCTCCTGGGCCAGCAGCACGCCCTGTTCCGCCATGTGCGCGACGATCTGCGGATTGGCTTTCCAGATCATCAAGCCGCCGAACAGCGGCAGCGATTCGGCATATTTGCCATTGCCCAGCACCGGGGTCAGGATCGCATCATCCTTCATGCCGTGGGCACGGCAGGACTGAAAATCTTCGACGCCATAGGCCGGCGCCGAATGCACGATGCCGGTACCGGTATCCAGCGTCACGTAGTCGCCCAGATACACCGGTGACAGGCGATCGTAGAATGGATGTTTGAAGTTGATGTGCGCTAGCGCAGCACCTGTACAGGACGCCAAAGTTCTGCCAGTCAATCCATAACGCGTAAGACAGGCTTCCTGCAGATCGGCAGCGAGGATCAACAATCCCTTGTCGGTATCGACCAGGTTGTAGGTGAATTCCGGATGCACGTTGAGCGCCTGGTTCGCCGGAATCGTCCACGGCGTCGTCGTCCAGATCACGACATGACCGGGCTTGTCAGGCAAAGCAGGCAATCCGAATGCCTGAGCGACTTTCTCCGGTTCGGCAAACCGAAACCCGACATCGATGGCAATGTCCTTGCGGTCTTCGTACTCAACCTCGGCCTCGGCCAGCGCCGAACCGCAGTCGAAGCACCAGTTCACCGGTTTCAGGCCGCGATAGACATAGCCTTTTTTAAGCAACACACCGAGCGCGCGGATTTCGTCGGCCTCGTTGCGGTAGTTCATCGTCAGATACGGGTTATCCCATTCACCAAACACACCCAGTCGCTGGAAATCCTTTTTCTGGCGCTCGACCTGTTCCGCCGCGTAAGCGCGACACAGGCGCTGGGTTTCCGCGGTCGGCAGATTTTTGCCATGCTGCTTCTCAATCTGCACTTCGATCGGCATGCCATGGCAGTCCCAACCCGGCACATAGGGCGCATCAAAACCGGACAGCGATTTTGATTTGACGATGATGTCCTTGAGGATTTTGTTGACGGCATGGCCGATGTGTATGTCGCCGTTGGCGTACGGCGGTCCATCGTGCAACACGAAGCGCGGACGGCCACGGCTCGCTTCACGGATGCGCTGGTAGAAACGACGCGCCTCCCATGCCTCCAGCATATGGGGTTCGCGCTTCGCCAGATCGCCGCGCATCGGAAACGGCGTGTCGGGAAGATTCAGCGTCTTCTTGTAATCACTCATTTCGTCAAACCCGGCTGGCTGCGGCTGAAAAACAGTTTTGCATTTTCAACGTCGCGCGCGATCTGCTGCCGCAGCGTATCGAGATCGACGTATTTTTCCTCGTCGCGAAATTTGTGCAGAAAATCCACTCGAACATGCTCCCCGTAAATTTCTTCTTTAAAATCAATAATATACACTTC
>JBBKXO010000386.1:0-5993 GCA_037969525.1 Burkholderiales bacterium
CCAACAACGGTGCCGAGCCGGTGGGCAACAGCCCGGAAGAATTTGCCGCAGTGTTGCGCACCGACATGGTGAAGTGGGCCAAGGTGGTCAAGGCAGCGGGACTCTCGCCGAAGTAAACATGACCTGTCGTGGATTGCCGTGTATTGCCGTGGATTTTTGTGCATACGCACGGCGTAATGATGCATGCCACCTGATCGAAAACAGCATCTGACGACCATCAACATGATCACCTTCGGCGGCGGTTATTCGCTGCCGGCGTGGGTGGCGCAGCGCCAGGGTTTTTTCGCCGATCACGGGGTAGCGGTGAACATCACCCATACGCCGAATTCAGTGTTCCTGATGAAGAACCTGATCGAAGGCAAGTTTGATCTCGCGGTGACGGCGATGGACAACCTCGTTGCCTATCAGGAAGGACAGGGCGAAGCGGAGTACGCAGGCACTTGTGACCTGGTTGCCTTCATGGGGGTTGATGACAGTTTTCAGAGTTTGATGGCTGCGCCCGGCATTACCTCCGTTGCCGGCCTGCGCGGCAAAAAAATTGCAGTTGATGCGCTGACGACGGGTTATGCCTTCATTCTGCGCGAAATGATCGCGCGCGCGGGCATGACCGACGCCGATGTCACCTACGAGCGCACCGGTGGCGGGCCGATGCGCATGCAGGCCATGCTCGACGGGCAATATGCCGCCGGCCTGCTGGCCACACCTCTCGACAGGATTGCTGCCGACCAAGGGTTTATCCGTCTGGGCACGGCGCGCGAACTGCTAGTCCATTACCAGGGGCGCACCGGCTTCGCACAGCGTGCCTGGATACGGAACAATGAAGCTGCAGTCATCGGTTTCATGCGCGGTTATCGTGACGCCATGGACTGGCTGTATGACCGCGGCAATCGCAGCGATGCCGCCGCTCTGCTGATGGCCAACGACGCGTCGGTGACGCCGGAACTCGCGCGACTGTCGCTGGATATTCTGCTCGACGCCCAAGGCGGGTTCTGGCGCGACCTGGCGCTGGACCTTGAGGGCATACGCACCGTGCTCGCGCTGCGCACCCGTTTCGGCGTGCCGCAGAAAACGCTGACCGATCCGCTGCGCTACGTGGATCTCATGCTGCACGAAAAAGCGTTCGGATAGCGCGTCAAATGACGGCCGCCCGGCCGCCTTATGACATCGATGGTGCGGGTTTCGCCGCGGGCGAGTCAGTGCCGGTGCGGCTCATGATCCACGCCGGAATGATGGCCAGCACATAGACGATACCGACCAGGAGAAAACTGTCGCGAAAGCCCATGGTATAGGCCTGGGCGTGTATCACCTTGCCCAGGTAGTTCAGGGCGAGGGCGCTCTGCAGTTCATCCGGGATGCCGGCCCGGCCGAGCAATGTCTCCATCTGGCGCAGCAGTTCGAGCGTCGCGGTGTTGGCAGAAGTTTGCATGGCGGTCAGCGTGTCGCTGTGAAAGAACGTGCGCCGGTCGAGAATGACGGAGAGCAGGTTGACGCCGAACGCGCCGCCGATCTGCCGCGAGAAATTTATCATGCCCGAGCCCTGGCTGATCTGCTCCGGTTGCAGCGCGCGCAATGCAGTGACATTCAGCGCCGGCTTGATGAAGGCCATGCCGATGCGCGAGATTACGACGGCGAAGGCGACGGTCCAGAACGGCATGTTGGTATCCACGCCGGCGAGCCAGAACGCGGATATGGCGAAGAAGATAAGGCCGGCCATGATCAGTATCGTTGGCGACATGCGGTCGCTCATGTAACCGCCAAAGGGCATCAGCACGCCCATCACCAGACCGGCGGGCATCAGCAGCAGCCCGGCCTCGAGTGGGGTGGCGTTCTGCACCGTCTGCACGAACAGCGGTACGAGGTAGGTTGAGCCGAAGATGCCGGCACCGTAGATGACTGCAACTGCCGCGGCAGCGGCGAAGCGGGCATTGGCGAACACCCGCAGATCGACCAGCGGCTCGTCCGTGTGCAGCGACCACGCCACGAATGCGCCGCCGCAGGTGAGAGCTGCTGCGAACAGGCCCAGCACGTAATCCGAGTCCCAGCCCTCGCGCTGCCCGTTGGACAGCGCGGTCAGTGCCGTGGCGATGGACACCGACAGCAGCACAAAGCCGGGCATGTCGAAGCGCATGCGTTTTTCGTCGCCTTCACGACCCGGCAGGAAGGCGCTGCCCATCAGGATGGCCAGTGCGCTGACGCCGATCGGTGCGAAGAAGATGAAGCGCCAGTTAAAGAGGTCGATCAGCACGCCGCCCAGCGTGGGGCCGATCGCCGGCCCGAGGATGACGCTCATGCCGAAGAAGCCCATCGCCGCGCCGCGCCGGTTGGGCGGGAACACGTTGAACATGGTGTACATCGCCAGCGGCTGCAGCAGTCCCGCCACCGCCCCCTGCAGGATGCGGGCGAAGATCAACACGTCGACGTTGGGCGCGGCGCCGGCGAGCAGCAGCGCACCGATGAACAGCACGAGTGCGCCGATGAAGGTATTGCGCTGGCCGAAGGTGTGCATCACCCAGGCATTGAGCAGCATGCCTACGGTCATCGCCGCGAGCGTGCCGGTGGACAGCCATTGCGCCCGGTCCTGGCCGATGCCGAAGGCGCCCATGATGTCGGGGATGGCGACGTTGACGCTGGTGGTGGTGAGCACCGCCGAAATGGTGCCCAGCATCACCGTGCCCGTCGCGATCCAGCGGTACGCCGGACCGTGACGTTCGAACAGTTCCTTAGTGGTTGCGGCTCGCTTCAATATTGACCTCGACCATCATGCCGGGACGCAACACGGGGTCTTTCTCGGTGAGCTGGATGCGCACCGGCAGGCGCTGGGTGATCTTGGTGAAATTGCCGCTGGGATTGGGGTCGGGCAACAGCGCGAACTTGCTGGTTGCCGCGCGTCCGATGCGGAATATCTTGCCTTCAAATACCCGGTCCGGATAGGCATCGACCTTGATCTCCGCCTTCATTCCCGGCTGCAGGCGCGCGATGTCGGTTTCCTTGACGTTGGCATCGACCCAGATGTCGTTCGGGTCGTGGAACATGAGGATGCGCTGGCCGATGGAGACGTGCTCACCCTTGTTGACGAAGGTCATCACTACGCGGCCGTCGTCCGGGCTGACGATAGTGCGGTCGGCAAGGTCGATGTCGCGTCTGGCGATCTCGGCGCGGATTTCGTCAGCCTGGTGTGCGAGTACTGCGAGCTGACGGTCCATCACCTGTACTTCGCGCCGGCTGCCGGTGGCTGAGGCGAGGGTGCCGCGCACTGCCGCGATGTCGGCCAGTGCCTTGCGGTGGTTTTCCTGCGCCTGCTGATAGCTGGTGCGCGCCCGTTCCATCGCCTGTGGTGACAGCCATTTTGCTGCTGCGAGTTCGCGCGCCCGCTCGTAGTCCTCGCGCGCCTGCTTCAACTGCAGTTCGAGGGATGCGGCTTCGGCCTCTGACGACTTGAGGCGGCTGGTCTCGCTCTGAAACTTGCCCTGGGTTTCCTGATCAACCTGGCCGGTGCGGCTGCGCATCACGGCCATCTGGCTTTCGGCGGCCTCGAGCCGCGCCACCAGTACCTCGCGTTGCTGTTGGGAATCGCGGTCGTCCACCTTGAACAGCAGGTCGCCTTTTTTGACCACATCGCCCTGAATGACCGGCAGCTCGGTGATCCAGCCCGACACGCGGCTGGAGAGCGTGATGATCTCACCGCCGATGCGGGCGTCGTCGAGGTAGACGTGGGTCCAGCGGAAGTAAACCCAATGTCCCATCCAGGCGAGCATCAACAAACCGGCGATGAGCAGCAGCCACGACTTGTAACGCACGCTAGTGCCTGCCCGGTGAGGGCTTGCGCCGTCCGCGGCGCGGTTCTGCGCGATGTCGGATTTGTGGTCTGCCATGGATTCCTGTGTATCGGCTGATTATTCTGCCGCGTTGCGCGGTGCATAAACGCGGCTACGGACGCCGGTAAGTCCGCTTTGTGTATTCAGTATTACGCCTAAGTTTTTGCGAGTGCAAGCCGGACGGGGTAATAAGTCCGCTATGTGGCGGGCGATAAAATGCGCAGTCGCGCCTAGCTCAGCAGACGCCCGCCGTCACCCCCGGTGCACCACCGGTGCCAGCATATTCTGGTCGATCATGACATCAACGATGGCCGGCTTGCCGCTGGCCAGTGCGCGCTGGATGGCGCCTTCAAGGTCGCCGGGGCGGGTGACATGTTCGCCGTGGGCGCCGAACACTTTCGCCAGCGCGCCGAAGTCCGGATTCTTGTAATCGACGGCGAAGTAGCGGCCGCCAAAGTGTTCGTTCTGGAAGGCGCGTTCGTTGCCCAGGCCCTGGTCGTTGAATACCACGTAGACGACGGCGATATTTTCGCGCACTGCGGTTTCGAGTTCGCCGATGTTGCACATCGCACCCATGTCGCCCGAGGCGCAGATCACCGGGCGATCGGGGCGGGCGAGCTTGGCGCCCATGGCGATCGGCAGCGAGCCGCCGACGGAGGCCCAGTCGTCTATGCACATGAAGGTGTCGGGCTCGTAGCTCTGGAAGTAGCTGCGCACGTGTTTGCCGCCGTTACCGGCGTCGACGATGAGGATGCCGTCCTTGGGCAGCACCTTGCGGATCATGTGCGCGACGTACTGCGGCTGTATCGGCTCGGCCTGCGGCTGGAGCGCGGCCTGCAGCGCAGCTGCGCCCTCGGCGCGCGCCTTGGCGACGTCGAACCACGGCTTGCGGGTTTTGTCTTTGGCAGCGCGTTGCGCGAGCCCGCTGATGAAACTCGCAGCCGAGCCGGCGACACCCAGCGTCACCGGGAACACGATGCCGATCTGGCCCGGCGCCGCGGTGTGGTGAATGATCTTCGCGCTTTCGCTGAAGATGCCGTACTTGTACAGGGTGGAGAACACATCGAAGTGCGCACCGATGGCGATGATGACATCGGCCTGCGGTGCCGCGCTGTTGGCGCTGGCGTAGCCGTTGCGGCCCAGCGGCCCCAGTGCCAGCGGATGCGCCGAGGGGAAGGCGTCGGGAGAATACTGCAGTGTGGCGGCCGGGATGCCGGCGGCCGCGGCCAGTTTCTGCATCGCGGCGACGGCCTGTTCCTTCATCACGCCGCGGCCGATGACAAACAGCGGGCGCTCGGCCTTGCTGATCAGTGCCCATGCGGCGTCGATCTGCGCCGGATCACATACCGCCGGCACGGTGTTGCGGTAGGCGGCGGGCGCGGTGGTCTCCGGGGCGATCTGTTGCAGCAGCACTTCGGTGGCGGCTTCGATGTGCGTGGGGCCCTGGGGTTCGGCCAATGCGACGCGGAAGGCCTTGCGCACCGCCTCCTGCACCTTGTCGACATAGGGAATACTGTAGGCCCACTTGGTGATCGGGCGCATGAACGGAATCTGATCCATGTCCTGCGTGGCGTCGCGTTCGCGCATGATGCTTTCCTGCACACCGGTGATGCTGATCACGGGTACGTTGCCTTTGTGCGCGGCGGCAATGGCGGTGACCATGTTGGTTACCCCCGGGCCTTCGGTGACGGTGACCACCGACGGTTTGCCGCTGGCGCGGGCAAAGCCGTAAGCCATGAATGCCGCGCCCTGTTCGTGGCGGGTCAGGATGAATCGAATCTGCGGCGTGGCCCGCAGCTCGTCAAGGATGGCAAGGTTCTGCGTGCCGGGAATGCCGAAGACATGGTCGATGCCTTCGCGCAGCAGGCCGTCGACCAGCGCGCGTGCACCGGTGATGGTTTTAGCGGACTTGGGCGCGGTGGTGGTCATGGCGTGTCTCCGATCTGGGATGCTGCAGTGATTGGTGATGAAAGGGACGTATGCTAAACGCAATGGGCCGGCCACGGCCACACTGGGTCCATAACATGTGAGCTCACTGGCGGCGCCACCGGCTTATGCCGAAGTTTTGCGTTGCTTCTTCTTCAGCGCACCGTGCAGATCGGCGATCAGGCGATAGGTTTTACGCGGTCACTGACGCGCAAGACCTGAGCGGGCGTTGTTTGCGGACACGGCAGGGTG
>JBBKXO010000387.1:0-3732 GCA_037969525.1 Burkholderiales bacterium
GCATCGGGCAAATGGTGGTAAACGAATTTCGCCACTGATCCGCCGCCCAATCCCACTATGAGCACCGTAAGTGGTGCCGGATTGAACAACAGACACGCCATCATCGATCGCGTATACGACAACTCCAGTTCATTCGGACGAGCAATGCGCATCGCGCTTTGCACCGTATCGCTGCCGATATGCAGGGAGCGTACACCGTATTTTTCACTGACGTAGACGGTCTTGGCGTCTTCTGCGGGCTTGCGCAATCGCCACTTGGGCAGGAATTTCATGCGAACTCGAACCGGGTTATTCGTAAGGTTCGGTAGAATAAGGGTTTTATCGGATCGGGAACAGCATGCGCGTTTCGCAGTTTTTCATTTCGACGCTGAAAGAGGCGCCCTCCGAAGCGGAAGTCGTCAGCCACAAGCTGATGCTGCGCGCCGGACTGATCAAGCGCCTGACCAGCGGCGTATATACCTGGATGCCGCTGGGATTGCGCGTATTGCGCAAAGTCGAAAGCATCATCCGTGAAGAAATGAACCGCGGCGGAGCCGTCGAACTGCTGATGCCTGCAGTACAGCCCGCCGAATTGTGGCAAGAATCCACACGCTGGGAACAGTACGGTCCGGAACTGCTGCGCATCAAGGACAGACACCAGCGTGATTTCTGCTTCGGCCCAACCCACGAAGAAGTGATCAGCGACGTGGTCCGGCGCGAGGTCAAGAGCTACCGACAGTTGCCACTGAACTTCTATCAGATCCAGACCAAATTCCGCGATGAAATCCGTCCTCGCTTCGGCGTCATGCGCGGGCGCGAATTTATCATGAAGGACGCCTATTCCTTCCATGTGAATTATGAGGATCTGCAGCGCGAATACCGTAACATGTACGATACCTACAGCCGAATTTTCACCCGCCTGGGGCTTAAATTCCGTGCGGTTGCCGCTGACCCCGGTTCCATCGGCGGTACCGGCTCACATGAGTTCCATGTATTGGCCGACTCCGGCGAAGATGCCATCGCCTATTGCCCGCAATCCGACTATGCCGCGAACGTCGAACTGGCGGAAGCCGTAGCGCCTGCAATGCCGCGGCCCGCTCCGGCGAAATCACTGCAGAAAACAAGCACTCCCGGCATCAAAACCATTGCCGACTTATGCGCATTCCTTAAAATCACTCCGGAACACACCGTCAAAGCGGTAGTTGTCGATGGAGTTGATGGTAAACCCGCACTTTTGCTGATACGCGGCGATCACGAACTGAACTTGGTCAAGACGGCGAAACTTGCACAGGTCAAACAACCGGTTGCATTTTCATCCGCAGAAGACATCCGCGCGGCCTTCGCCGCCGACCCCGGCTCGCTGGGCCCGGTGGGATTCACTGGCACCGTCATTGCCGATCGCGCTGTGATGGGCATGTCCGACTTTGTCGTTGGTGCCAATGCGAACGACCATCACTGTACCGGTGTGAATATCGGTCGCGACTTTCCGGAGCCGGCGTTTGCCGATATCCGCAACGTTGTTGCCGGCGACGCCTCGCCCGACGGCAAGGGCAAGCTGGAGATTTGCCGCGGCATCGAAGTCGGTCATATTTTCCAGTTGCGTACCAAATACTCGAATGCCCTCGATTTGGGATTCCTCGACGAGACCGGTAAAAGGCAGATCATGGAAATGGGTTGCTACGGCATCGGTGTCACCCGCATCGTCGCCGCTGCAATTGAGCAGAACTACGATGAACGCGGCATCATATTCCCGCGGGCTGTAGCACCCTTCGATGTCGCCATCGTGCCGATCGGTTATCACAAGAACGCCCAGGTGAAGGCAGCCGCCGACCGCCTGCACGATGAACTCGAGGCTGACGGCATAGACGTGCTGCTCGATAACCGCGATGAACGTCCGGGAGCCATGTTCGCTGACATGGAATTGATCGGCGTGCCCCATCGCGTCGTAGTCGGCGAGCGCGGCTTGAAAGAAGGCCAGCTCGAATACAAGGGCAGGCGAGACGGGCAACCGCGAAATCTGCCCTTGACTGAGTCTAAAATATTAATAAAATCAATGATATGCGAGGATATATCAGAGTCCTGATCGGAATCGCCATGCTGCTGGCGCCGCTGGTGGGTCACTGCGGCGCCCAGAAGTACGAACCGCTGTCGGCCAGCGTGCAAGCCACGCTGAACCGGGCAATTGCTGATCAGGCAGTACCGGTCATTGCCTTCGACAATGAACAGGAGGCGCGGGCTTGGCTGGCGGCGATGACATCGCGTATCGCCAAGAAAATGCCCGATCGTGTGGCACGCGAAGAATTCCTGCTGACTGTGCATTACGAAGCCACGCGTGCGGGGCTGGATCCCCAACTGGTGCTCGGTCTGATTCAGGTTGAAAGCGCGTTTCGCAAGTACGCAGTTTCCAGGGCGGGCGCCCGCGGTTATATGCAAATCATGCCCTTTTGGGCCAAGCTGATCGGCACCACCGAACACAATCTGTTCCATCTACGCACTAACCTGCGTTACGGTTGCGTGATACTGCGCCACTACCTGGACATTGAGAACGGCAACTTGTTCCGGGCCCTGGGTCGCTATAACGGCAGCCTGGGCAAGGCCGATTATCCGAATATGGTGCTGCACGCCTGGCACGGCACCTGGCGTTACACGCCCGCTGCGAAAACTGCACACTGACCAGCGGATCCGCCGTCACTGAATCTCTGATGCCAAAGACCATGAACGAAATCCTGGTTCTTTATTACAGCCGCCACGGCGCGACGCGCGACATGGCGCAATTGGTTGCACGTGGCATCGAACAGGTCGGCGCCTTGGCGCGCCTGCGCACCGTGCCGCCGGTGTCTGCAACCAGCGAGGCTACCGCACCTGTCGTTCCCGCTGCTGGTGCGCCCTATGCCGAGCTGCGCGATCTTGAGGAATGCGCGGGACTTGCCCTGGGGTCACCTACACGTTTTGGCAACATGGCTGCACCCATGAAATATTTCTGGGATTCCACTTCCAGTCTGTGGCTAAAAGGCACGCTCGCCGGCAAGCCCGCTGCCGTGTTCACTTCCACTGCGAGCATGCATGGTGGTCAGGAAACAACACTCATTACGATGATGCTGCCGCTGCTGCACCATGGCATGCTGATCGTCGGTCAGCCCTATTCGGCACCCGAATTGATGTCCACGACGACTGGCGGCACGCCCTACGGCCCCAGCCACCATGCCGGCGCCGCCAGCGATCTGCCTCTCTCCGAACATGAAAAGCAGCTGTGTATTGCTATGGGCCGGCGACTCGCGGAAACGGCGTTGCAACTCGCGAAATGACAGCGCTTCGCGGTTTTCACCTGACAACCAGCCTCAGCCTGTTGTCATTGATACTGTTGTGCCTGACCTGGGAACTGTGGCTGGCTCCGTTGCGCCCGGGTGGCTCCTGGCTTGTGCTCAAGGCAGTGCCGTTGCTATGGATTGCGCCGGGCATAATCCGCGGTACGCTTTACACCCACCGCGCGTCGACCATGCTGATACTCGCCTATTTCGCCGAGGGTGTCGTCCGCGGCTACGCGGACCATGGGCTGAGCGCCAGATTGGCATCGGCGGAAATTGCGCTGTCTGTCATGTTCTTCAGCGCGGCAATTGCTTACATCCGTGCCGGACGGGCGCTCAGATCCGCAGCGCCCACAGCAGCAAAGTAATGACCAGCGATAGAATGATGCTGGTGGCCACCGGGAAATAAAATTTTCTGTCGCGGTGCTGCAACTGCAAGTCGCCGGGC
>JBBKXO010000388.1:0-6662 GCA_037969525.1 Burkholderiales bacterium
ATCACATGGAAGGATTCGATGGTGCCGATGCGCCGCGCCAGCGGCCATGCGCTGCGCTCAGGCCCTGCTGTCATGCCGCGCAACTCATGCGCGCTGTCGATCCACGCTCATGCCGCCCGAACCCATGCCCATGACCATGAACAATGCGCCGATGATCGCCACGTTCTTGAAGAAATGGTTGAACTGGTTGATGAACTGCGCTTCCGGGTAAGTCCAGTAGGCGTGAAACACCAGCGTCGTGGGAATCATGAAAACGATCAGCGCCAACGCCGCCCAGCGCGCCTGCCAGCCGATCAGCAGCATGAGCCCCCCGGCAAGCAGGATGATGATGGCCGGCACCAGCAGGACTTCGGCGAACGGTATGCCCTTGGAAACCATCAGCTTCACCGTGCGCCCGAAGTTGAACATCTTGTCATAACCCGATTGCAGGAATATGACCGCCAGCAGCAACCGTCCCAGCAATACACCCCAAGTGCCCGTGAGCTTGCACAGCGCATTCATGTTGTCATCTCCCCTGGCTCGCAATATGCGAGGGAGATACGCTAGCACAACGCCGGCATTTATTTCAGCAAACCCTCCGCCTTCATTGCCGCCTGCACCTTGGGCCGCGCTGCAACGCGGGCCATGAAGGCCTGGATGTTGGGCCACTGCGCCAGGTCGATTTTATGGATGCGCGACCAGTTGATGACGGTAAACAGATAGGCGTCGGCCACACTGAACGCATCGCCCATCAGGTATTGCCGGCCGGTCAGCATTTTTTCCAGCGCGTTGAGCCGGCGTTCGATGACGCCGAGCTGCACGGTCTTCATCTCCGGCGTCATTTTCGGATTGAACAGCGCGCCGATGGATTTGTGCACCTCGGTGGCAACAAAATTCAGCCATTCCATCAACTGATACCGCGCCATGGTGCCCGCCGCAGGCGCCAGACCCGCCGCCGGTTTCTGGTCAGCCAGGTACTGGCAGATGACGGCGACTTCAGTGAGCACTGCGCCGTCGTCGAGTTGCAGTGCCGGCACATAACCCTTGGGATTGATTTTCCAGTAGTCGCCGCCGCCGGCGGTTTTCTTGCTGGGAACGTCAACTTTCTCAATATCGAATGTATAGCCCGCTTCGTGCATCACGATATGCGGGGCCAGCGAGCAGGCGCCGGGGGAATAATAGAGTTTCACTTGCGATCTCCTGTGCATGAATTGGGGGTGGCCAGACATCCTGCCGCAACTGAATACGCCTTGCAAATCAGCGTCCAAACGCCCATACTGCGCGCCGGCGGTTGGAATCAGTCTATGCTTCGCGTCCCCTGAGGATGCCTCTGTTTGGTCTTCTCCACACGTCACTGATGTCCCGTCCAATTCCGGGCGCGAATCAGGCAATTCTGGAGATTTTGTATGGCGACCACCGGTACTGTTAAATTTTTCAATGCAACCAAGGGCTTCGGCTTCATTCAGCCCCAGGACGGCTCCAAGGACGTATTCGTGCACATATCGGCTGTGGAACGCGCCGGCATGAAAACCCTGACTGAAAACCAGCAGGTTACGTTCGACCTGGAGCGCGGCACCGACGGGCGTTCATCCGCCGTCAACCTGAAGGCGGTTTGATTTTCTTCCGCCGCAGGTACCCTCGGCCGCCGGAAAGCCGGTCCGTGCCGGTTAAGGCGCGCAACTGCCATTACGCCCGCCTCACCCCACCACAAGGAGCCTCTTGATGGCCAAGGAAGAGTTGGTCGAATTCGAGGGCGTCATCGAAGAGGTGCTGCCCAATACCATGTTTCGCGTGACCCTGGAAAACGGCCACACTGTCACGGCCTATGCTTCGGGAAAAATGCGCAAGCATCGCATCCGCATACTCGCCGGTGACAAGGTCACCATCGAAATTTCACCTTATGACCTGAGCAAAGGCCGCATCAGCTTTCGTCACAAGGATGAACGCGCCGGACCACCGCCTGGCGCAAGACCGGCCTACATGGCGAACCGGAAACGCTAGCGCGGTTAAGCCCGCGCAGCCTCAGGCTGCGGCTTTTCTGCGCTTCACAGCCGGCCCCGCCAGGGGCAACGGCAACGCCGTCTTGTATTTGACCTGCTTCAGCGCAAAGCTGGATTTCAAGTTGCCAACGCCCGGTATTTTCGCCAGAAAATCGACGATAAAGCGCTCCAGCGCCTGCACATCGGCGACCATCACCCGCAACATGTAGTCGGAATCGCCCGTCATCAGGTAACACTCCATGACCTCGGGGCGCTCGGCAATCGCGCGCTCGAAAAGCTCCAGCGCCTTTTCCACCTGCCGCTCCAGCCGCACCTGAATGAACACCGACACCGTCAGACCCAGCGCCAGCGCGTCGAGCAGCGTCACGTAGCGGCTGATCAGTCCGCCTTCCTCCAGCCGCCGCACACGGGCGAGGCAGGGTGACGGCGACAGATTGACCGCACGCGCCAGTTCGACATTGGGTAGCCGCGCATTGTCCTGCAGCCGGGAGAGGATTTTCCAGTCTGTCGTATCAAGTTCAATTTTCGGCATATTGTGCTGTAGTTGATTAATATTACCGAATTATATGCTTATTTAGTTATCAAAAACAACAAGATACGCAACCCTGTTCCGCGCAAATCCGCGTAGCATCCGGGCATGCGCGTAATAACTGCGTTCCCGCATTTCAGCGGGCCTATTCAGCGCGGAGGAGCACTGCCATGACCGACCTGTCCGCTAATTTTTCCGATTTGGCCGCCGCCTTCTGGCGGGTGATGCCGGCCGATCCCGACCCCACCGAGACGCGCGAATGGCTGGACGCCTTTAATTCGCTGATCGAATCCCAGGGCCGCGAACGCGCAACCTATCTGCTGCGCAAACTGCTCGACGAAGCACGGGCGCGGCGCGTACCCATGCCACCGGTGCTCAACACGCCGTATTGCAACAGCATCGCCCTCGCCGAGCAGCCACAGTTTCCGGGCAACCTCGACATCGAAGCCCGGGTGTCAGCACTGGTGCGCTGGAATGCGCTGGCCATGGTCGCGCGAGCCAACCGCGGCGCCGCCGAACTGGGCGGCCATATTGCCACCTATGCCTCGATTGCCGACTTGTTTGAAGTCGGTTTCAACCATTTTTTCCACGCTGGGCAGAACGGCGATGCGGTTTTTTTCCAGCCCCACGCCTCACCCGGCATCTACGCCCGTGCCTGGCTCGAAGGCCGGTTGAGTGAAGATCAACTCAACAACTATCGCCGCGAGACCGGCGGACCGGGCACCGGGTTGTCGTCGTACTGCCATCCCTACCTGATGCCGGATTTCTGGCAATTCCCCAATGCCTCCATGGGTCTGGGCCCCGTCAACGCCATTTATCAGGCGCGCTTCATGCGCTACCTGGAACACCGCGGCATCCAGAAAACCGCGGGACGCAAGGTCTGGGCGTTTGTCGGTGACGGCGAAATGGATGAGCCCGAATCGCTGGCCGGACTGTCGATTGCCGCACGCGAGGGCCTCGACAACCTGATATTTGTCGTCAACTGCAATTTGCAACGGCTCGACGGCCCGGTGCGCGGCAACGGCTCGCTGATCCAGGAACTCGAAGGCCTGTTCTCGGGCGCGGGTTGGCATGTGATCAAGCTGTTGTGGGGATCAGAATGGGATCCGCTGTTCGCGCGCGATGACGACAACGTGATCCTCAAGCGTCTACACGAAACCGTGGACGGTGAACTGCAGAAATACGCGGCCACCGACGGGCAATTCAACCGCGAACACTTTTTCAACAAGGATCCGGAACTGCAGGCGCTGGTGTCGCACCTGTCCGATGACGACATCGACCGGCTGCGTCGCGGGGGTCACGATCCGCTGAAAATTCACGCCGCCTATCACGCCGCGCTGAACCATCACGGCCGGCCTACAGTCATCCTCGCCCAGACCAAGAAGGGGTACGGCATGGGGCACTGGGCTCAGGGCCGCATGGGTGCACACCAGCAGAAAAAACTCGAGGACGAGGCCCTGCTCGCCTTCCGCGACCGTTTCGCACTGCCGATACCCGATGCCGACGTCAAGGCGCTGAAATTCTGGAAGCCTGCGGATGACAGCCCGGAAATGCGCTACATGCACGCCCGCCGCAAGGCGCTGGGCGGTTATATGCCAGCGCGGGTGACGACCGCGCCGAAACTCGCGATGCCGGCGCTAACCAGTTATGCGCGCATCACCGAGGGCTCGAGCGGACGCGAGGAATCGACGACCATGAGTTTCGTCAAGATGCTCTCGCAGATGCTGAAAGACCCGGTCATCGGCAAACACATCGTGCCCATCGTCGCCGACGAGGCGCGCACCTTCGGCATGCAGTCTCTGTTCCGCCAGGTGGCGATCTATTCGCCTTTCGGTCAGTTGTATGAACCCGAAGACCGCGACGAACTGCTGTACTACAAGGAAGCCCAGGACGGACAGATACTCGAGGAAGGCATCAACGAGGCCGGCGCCATTTCGTCGTGGATCGCCGCCGCCACCAGCTACAGCGTGCATGGAAGGCGGATGCTGGCGTTCTACATTTTCTATTCGATCTTCGGCTTTCAGCGCGTCGGCGACCTGATCTGGCAGGCCGGCGACTGCCGATCGCGCGGCTTCCTCATCGGCGCCACCGCCGGCCGCACCACGCTGTCCGGCGAAGGCCTGCAGCATCAGGACGGCTCCTCGCACCTGATCGCCTCCACCGTGCCCAACTGCCGCGCCTGGGATCCCGCCTACGGCTATGAATTGGCGACCATCATTCAGGATGGTGCGCGGCGCATGCTGGAAGAGCAGGAAGACGTTTTTTATTACATCACGGTGATGAACGAAAATTATGCGCAGCCAACGATGCCGGCCGGCGCCCGCAAGGATGAAGTCAAAGACGGCATCCTCCGCGGCATGTATCTGCTGCAGGCGCAGCCTAAGGCCCAGGTGCAACTGCTGGGCAGCGGCACCATCCTGCGCGAGGCCATCGCTGCAGCGGAACTCCTGCAGAATGATTTCGGCATTGCCGCCAATGTCTGGAGCGTCACCAGCTGGAGCGAACTGCGGCGCGACGGCATGGCCTGTGAACGCCACAACCGCCTGAATCCGGCGGCAGCGCCGCGCCAGGGCCACGTTGCCACGTCACTGGCAAATCACGCCGGCCCGGTGATCGCCGCGTCCGACCATGTGGCCACCGTGCCCGATCTGATCCGCCCCTATGTGGCGCCGCGTTATGTTGCGCTGGGCACCGACGGCTATGGCCGCAGCGACACACGCGAGAACCTGCGCCGCTTTTTTGAAATGGATCGCCACCACATCGTCATCGCTGCGCTGACGGCGCTGGCCGACGACGGCGGTATTGGACGGGACAAGATCGCCGCCGCACTGGATCGTTACGGCATAGTCGCCACAGCCGCAGCGCCCTGGGAATCCTAGCGGACCAAACTAGAAAACCATCAGGCGCGGCGGCGCACAGCCGCGCGCGGTGCAGGCTTGCGCAGTGGCGTTTTGCGGGCACGTAACGCCGGTCTGAGCATTTTCGGCGACGGCAAGTGCTTGATGCCATCGAGAAACACGTCGATTACCACTTCGGCCTCATTTGCCAGCGGCAATGAATCCGGATCGCGCACCCAGTTGCTGATCAGCCCATCGAGCAACGAGTGCAGCCCGACAGCGGTGCGCCGCACATCGAGCGCTTTCGGCAACTGCCCCAGCTTTACTGCCGCCTTGAGCCCGTTCTCCAGCCGCGCGCGGCAGCTTGCGCGCATTTCGCTGAAGCGGTTCCACACCGGCTTCATTTCATCTACGTATTCGCATTTATGAAAAACGATGTGAAATACCCGGCGCGCCTGAGTGTCACCTGAAGTGCGCTGCAGGATCCCGACCAGCATGCTGCGCACGCCGGCGAGCGGATCCGCCATCACCCCCGGATCAATCTGGCAGGGCGCATGCTCCATGGGCATGGTGACGCGCGCCACCATCTCGCAAAAGAGATCCGCCTTGTCCTTGAAATGCCAATAGATGGCGCCGCGCGTCACTGACGCGGCATCTGCTATATCCGTAAGCGAGGTGCGGGAAACACCGCGCTCGCTGAATACCCGTTCCGCGGCATCAAGTATCTGATTGCGCGTTTCCACCGCCTCATCTTTGGTGCGTCTGGGCAAAATTTCTCCGCAATTTCCCCGATGACTTCAGGGTTTTGTCATAAAACCGTACTTTACATACATTCATGGTTGTATGTAAACTCTTAATTCTGATCACCGGCAAGTACTTGCCAATCCGCTTGCCAGCCTGACTTGACATTATACCCCCATGGGGTATAATGCCGGCCTGAGATCACAGTACAAACGTCTGCGCATTCCGGTGCGCTGGTTTTTCTGATGCAGATAATTCCGTTGTCCGGGTTTTCGCAGACAACATTCAGGGACACGAAAAAATGAACGTTACCACCCCACCCCACCTGCGCCGCGCAGCTGCTGCGGCGTCGCTGCTGTTGCTTGCCGCCTGCGGACCCGCCGGCGGTCCTCCCGGCGGCGGCTATCCACCCGCGGCAGTCAGCGTGATTACCGCCGCACCGCGCGATGTGCCGGTCACACTGGAATACACCGGGCAGACTGCCGGCTACCGCGAAACTGAAATCCGCGCCCGGGTCAGCGGCATTTTGCTCAAACGCAATTACCGCGAAGGCAGCACGGTGCGGCAGGGCGAATC
>JBBKXO010000389.1:0-3272 GCA_037969525.1 Burkholderiales bacterium
GTGCCCTGGATCACGCTGCCTGCGCCGACGCCGATCAGCAGATCGGCGTTCACCGCGCGTGCTGCGATTGCTGCAGCCTGCACCGAGGCCAGCGTGGTGTCCTTGTCGATTTCGTCAAAGCGGCCGGCGTAGGCAGGGCCGAGGATTTTTTCGATGCGATTGATCAGATCAGACTTGCGCGACACACTGCGCCCGCAGACGATGAAAGCTTTCTGCGATTTAACCCGTTTGAGTTCCGCGGGCAGGTTTTCCAATGCATCATGCCCGCTGTAGAGTCGCAGCGGATAAGCCGCGGCACGGAACTGATGCTGGTAACTCATGGGTAATGAGTCTACGGCAACGCGTCAGGCCCGCGCAGCCTTGTAGCGTTCGAATGTCGCCAACGCCGCGAGTGCCACACCGGCATTGGCCATTTCGTCATATACCGGCACGCCCAGTGCCACGGCCTTGTCGCGGAATTCACGCTTGCGCGCCTCCAGCACCGGTTCGCCATCGGAACGCAACACCAGGATGAAATGGGTTTTGCCCGGATTTTTCTGCTGCACGCGCATGGCCGCGGCAACCAGGTTGTCGAGAATCTCGGGTTTGGTGCGCCCGACGAACGCCGAAAGATTCAAGTGCATTACCAGCGCTTCAGGCCGACCCTGAGCGTAAATGATGTCAAGGATGGTTTCGGCTACGCGGCCTTCGTCCTGCTGCAGGGTGCCCACCGGGCAGTCCACCGGGTTGGTGATGCTGGTGCCCGGCGGCAGCTTCAGTGCGGCCAGTGCATCAATGGTGCTTTGCGCGAACGGCGTGACGTCCAGGCCGAGCCGTGAATAACAATCAGTGGCCAGCACGCTGGTGCCACCGCCGTTGCCGAACAGCACGACTTTCTGCGTAGTCCGCTGCGGCCGCGGTGTCAGTGTCTGGAAGATCAGCAGCGTGTCGATGAAATCATCCAGGGTATCGACCAGCATGCAGCCAGTCTGCCGCGCCAATGCCACCCACACCCGGTCATCACCGGCCAGCGACCCGGTATGCGACGCCGCCGCGGCGAGGCCCTGCTGCGTGCGCCCACCCTTGAGGATCACCACCGGCTTCACAGCCTTGGCATTGCGCAGGATATCGAACAGCCGCCGGCCGTCTTTGGCGGTTTCGATGTAGAGGCCAATGACTTTGGTCTGCGGATCGGCGATGTAGAACTCGAGCAGATCCGAGGGCGTCACGTCGGCGCAGTTACCGACGGTAACCAGCCCGGAGAACTTCAGCCCGCGCGACATGCCGCGGCGAATGATGTCGGTACCGAGCCCTCCGCTTTGCGACACGATGCCGACAGGGCCCACTTCCTTGGGCCCGATTTCGGTAAAGGTCACGCGGCCGCGCGGCGTGTAAATGCCCAGGCAGTTGGGACCGAGCAGGCGCATACCGCCCACGCGCGCGGCTTCAGCCAGTTCAGCCTGCAGGTTTTTGCCTTCTTCGACTTCGCCGAATCCGCTGGACACCACCTGCGCAAAACGCACATGACCTTTGGCCGCAGCCAGCATCGCGGGTATCTGCGCGCCCGATACCGCTATATAGGCATAGTCCACCGGCTTGGGCGTGTCGGCGAGGCTCTTGTACGCCGTCAGGCCGTCAATTTCGCTGGCTGTCGGATGTATCGGATAAATATCGCCCGTAAAACCGAACTCGCGGATGCGGCGGATAAATACATTGGGCAGCGCATTGCCCTTGGACGAGGCGCCGACCACGGCTACAGTTTGTGGTGCGAACAGCGGATTGAATTGTTCAATGATGCCCATGTTTGCGGTCATCCCAGGATGAAACGCGCGTCGACAGCGACGGCGGCGGTATCGGAGACGATCAGCGGATTGATGTCGGCTTCGCTGATATCGGCGGCATGCTGCATCAGCAAACCGTTATCCCCGCCCACCTTCAGCAGCACGTCGATGATGGCGTCCATGGATGCGGGCTTGGTGCCGCGCGCTCCCTTGAGTATGGCGGCACCTTTCAGTTCGGCGAGCATTTCCTCGGCATCTATGCGGGTGATCGGGCACAGCCGGAACGACACATCCTTGAGGATTTCCACAAAAATGCCGCCCAGGCCCACCATCACCAGCGGGCCGAATTGCGGATCGCGCAGGCCGCCGATCACCAGCTCGTGGCCGGCCGGCGCCATTTCTTCGATCAGAAAACCATCGATGCGCGCACCCTTGATTTTCGGTGCGTTTATCATGCCTGCGATGGCGGCCTTCACCTCGGTGGCGGTCTGCAGATTTATTTTCACGCCCCCGGCATCGCTTTTGTGCAGGATGTCGGGGGACATGACTTTGACCACCACCGGCATGGTCAGCCCTTTCATTGCCGCATCGACATCTGCTACGCCCTGCGCTACGCGAGACTGCGGCACTTTGATGCCATATGCGGCCAGCAATTGTTTGCCTGCGCTTTCATCCAGCGCCTTGCGCCCCGCGCTGCGCGCCTCGGATACAGGATTTCCTATCGTGTTGCTCATGCTTTTTTGCCTGTGACTTCCCCGATGATGCCGGTATGCACACGCCCGGCGCGGAACGGCTCCGAGCGCAGGATGTTGATCACCGCCGGGATGTTGTTTTTAAGGCCCTGAATTTCGAAAGCCTCCAGCGCCGCGATCAGTTGATCGATAGCAGCCTCACGCGTCGCGCCGCGCACGATGACCTTGGCGATCATCGGATCGTAATGCGGCGTCACATCGCGGCCTTCGGCATAACCGGTGTCCACACGTATGCTCTCGCCCTGCGGCGGCCGGAACACGGTCAACTTGCCCGGGGACGGGAAAAAATTTTTCGGATCCTCGGCATAAACGCGCGCTTGGATGGCATGGCCCCTGATTTCGGGCTTGCCCGGCAGGATGTCCGCGAGTTTTTCACCGGCGGCAGAACGGATCTGGGCGCGCACCAGATCGACGCCGGTGACTTCTTCCGTCACGCCGTGCTCGACCTGCAGTCGGGTGTTCATTTCAAGAAAGCTGAATGTGCCGTCGGCGCCCAGCAGCATTTCGACCGTGCCGATGTTGTCATAGCCCATGCTGCGCATGATGCCGGCGATCTGGTCGGCAACCGCTACGGCCTCGGCGCGCGGGATCAACGGGCCCGGCGCTTCTTCGATGACTTTCTGGTTGCGGCGCTGGGTCGAGCAGTCGCGCTCGAACAAATGCATCGCAGCACCGTGGGCATCGCCCAGCACCTGGAATTCAACGTGGCGCGGGCGTTCGATCAGTTTTTCCAGGTAGACCTCCGTGGTACCGAAGCCAC
>JBBKXO010000390.1:0-5548 GCA_037969525.1 Burkholderiales bacterium
TGCAAACGCGGATTGTGCGTGGTGACCCCGGTGGGACAGGTATTCTTGTTGCACTTCAAAGCCTGAATGCAGCCCAGGGAAAACATGAATCCCCGTGCCGAGGTGACGAAATCAGCTCCGGCGCAGAGTGCCCACGCCACACCTGACGGGGTGATCATCTTCCCCGAAGCGATCAGGCGTACGCGTTCACGCAGACCATGGGCATGCAGAATATCGGCGACCATCGGCAGCGATTCCCGAACCAGCAACCCAACATTGTCCATCAGCGGCATGGGCGCGGCGCCAGTGCCGCCGTCACCACTGTCCACGGTAATGAAATCGGGTGCACTTTCGATGCCGCGGCTGTGGATTTCCTTGCACATGGAAATCAGCCAGCCGTAAGCGCCGATAACCGATTTGAATCCAACTGGTTTTCCGGTGACTTCGCGAACATGCGCAATGTAGTCGAGAAGGTCATTGACCGAGTTGATCTCGGGGTGGCGGTTGGGTGAGATCGAATCCTCGCCGACAGGAATGCCCCGGATACCCGCAATCTCGGGGGTTACCTTGATGCCTGGCAGGATACCGCCCTTGCCGGGCTTGGCTCCCTGGCTGAGCTTGACCTCAAACATGCGGATCTGTTCATGTGCGGCCACCTCGCGCAGTTTGTCGTCGCTCAGATTGCCGTCCAGCGAGCGTACGCCATATTTGGCGGTCCCGATCTGAAACACGATGTCGCAGCCACCTTCTAGGTGAAATGAGGATAATCCCCCTTCGCCGGTGTTCATCCAGCAGTTTGCAACTTTGGCGCCGCGCGACAGGGCGCGGACCGCAGGCGACGATATTGCGCCAAAGCTCATGCCTGAAATATTGAATACCGAGGGTGCGTCATAGGGAAATCGGCAGTAGGGGCCGATGCGAAGTGGTTTCGTTTCCGCAGCGTCTTGTTCCAGCGTCGGAAACGGACAATTTACGAATATGGCTGTGCCTTGGGGCGTGAGATTCTTGGTGGACCCAAACGCGATGGTGTTGTCCACTCCTTTTGCCGCCCGGTAAGCCCACTCGCGTTCGGCTCGGTTAAATGGCATTTCTTCACGGTCCATGGCGAAAAAATACTGTCGAAAGAATTCACCGAGGGTGGAAAACAAAGAACGGAACCGGCCGATTACCGGATAGTTTCGCCGGATGGCGTCACTGGTTTGCGTTTTGTCGACAACGAAAAGAATCGCAAGGATTAGCAAGAATGTCCCGACTGCGAATACAAACAATGTGGACAGCGCGCTAATGACGGTCATGGTTACATCAGAGAGAAAAGACATCAGTAATTCCTTGTAAATTCCGAAACAGCCAGTCCTCGTCGGTTTCCACGACTAACACCGAAACGGGTCGCGGGAGCAACGTGGCGTTGCGGAGGATCGAAGCCGCGACAGGGAATATTTCAAGAACAGAATTTATGATACCGCGATGAAGCCTGCTGACTCATAAATTGAAAAATCGTTAAAATCGAATTGGCAGAAAACGTGTTGCGCCAACACATGTGTTGCATCATTTGAGGGTGACCTATCAAGTAGCAGCGGTATGGTGTCCCGATCCTGACGCTACGCTATGCATAAGTCGGGGTAACTGATAAAACCTTACACGCTGCAGAAAATTAATTGAACGAAATGCTGGAACGTATAGCGCAAAAGCAAGCGCTCCGACGCCGAAGCGCATCTCAATGGCATCGAAATCTATTGATCCAGAACAGAATCGAACAGAGTGAGGCGCCGAAACACTAACCAGAGTGGCGGACGACGCAAGGTATAATGACGAGATATGCGATCGATTGATTGCTCGAGGCTTCTTCGAACGATGGTCGCGGCGGGCACAGTCGCGATTGTGGTATCGGCATGCGCCATTCGGCCGTACAACACGGCACTCGACGCAGTTAACCCGGCAGCGGCGTACACGTTCGCGAACCGGTTGCCGCGCAATTCGCCGAAACTCTTTGTCGTTCTCACCTTCTCCGGCGGCGGTACGCGTGCTGCGGCGTTCACGCTCGGGGTTCTCGAAAAGCTCGCGGCAACGAGAATCATCGTCGATAGCGAATCACGCCGTCTCCTCGACGAGGTGGACGTAATCACCGCGGTGTCGGGTGGCAGCTTCACGGCCGCCTACTACGGGCTGTTCGGCGACAGGGTTTTTGCGGACTTTCCGAGGCGGTTTCTCTACCGGGATGTGCAGGGAGACATGATTGCCGCCCTGCTTTCCCCATGGCAGCTGGCGAAGATGGCCTCCTCCCAGTTCAATCGCGCCGATGCGATAGCGGAATTTCTCGATCGCACGCTGTTCGAAGGGCGCGCGTTCTCGGACCTCTCCTCGGACGGCCGGCGTCCCTACGTCATCCTCAACGCCATGGATCTGAATACGGGAACCACGTTTTCGTTCACGCAGATGCAGTTCGACTACCTGTGCTCGGACCTTTCCTCATTCCCGGTTGGCCGTGCCGTGATGGCGTCCGCTGCCGTTCCGATCCTGTTCGCGCCGATCGTGCTGCGCAATCACCCCGGTCATTGCACTGGGCGGAATCCGCTCTGGGTCGAGCAAGCGCTGGCCGAGCGCAATCCCGCTGATCGACGGTTCCACGCCGCCAAGGCGCTCGCCAGCTACGCGGATCCCGAAGCCGTCCCCTATGTTCGGCTCCTCGACGGCGGAATCGTCGACAATCTCGGTGTGCGTGGCAGCATCATGAGCGAGGTGAATCACTACGGTCGCGTGCTCGAAATGGCCGGCGCATTTTCGCCAGAAGCGCTGGAACAGGTCGAACACGTGCTCGTGATCGCGTCCAACACCCAGGCGATTTCGGGACGCGACTGGGTTGGCTCTGAGGATGACCCGGGCCTGCTTGACACGTCCGAGGCGCTCGCCGACGCCACCACCAATGTACTCAATGCCGAAACGACCCTGCTTGCGCAGCAGGGCTTTGACATGTGGGCTGCCTACGTCAACGAACGGCGGTGTCCCACATGCCGGAAAGTGACCGTCGATTTTTCCGTGCTCTCATTCGATTATCTTTCCGATGAAGCCGAAAGGGCACGGTTCGGCGCCATACCGACGTCGTTTCGACTCGATCGGGATACCGTGGACGCACTCCGGGCGCTGCCTGCGCGAATGCTGGATGCCTCGCCCCAGTTCCGCGCTTTCCTCCAGCGGGTGCAAGCTCCGCCCACAGGGCTACGCCCCGCCGGCAAGTCATTGCCGGATTGAAGCCTCGGACACCCTAAAAGCCCGTAACATAATGAAACGCGCGATGCGCTGGCACGATTTTAGCTAAGGACGCGAAGCTCACCGCAGCTCTCGTCTCCGCCCCAAAGTTGCGCTCGCCGCGAGCCGGGGGCGACGGGCCAAAACTCGTGCCAGCCCGAAGGGTTGCGATCAAAATCGGCGGCGCGCCGCAGCGGGTAGCAGGGGCTCCGCTTGCGGAGATGCGACCGCGTAGGCGTCTATTAGGCCCGCGCAATGATGGCGTGCCGCTAAGAAAAACCGATCCGATCCGTAGAAACACAAAAGCCCCGCCGGAGTGGCAGGGCTAAGTGCAAGACTGGGTACAAAAAATTCTGGCTCCCCGACCTGGGCTCGAACCAGGGACAACCTGATTAACAGTCGGTTGCTCGATTCGTCTCCGGAGCGCAGGTCGTTGATTCGCCACAGTTTTGCACTGGATTTGTGAAGGTCGTGCCAAGACAATATTGCAAGCCGGGAGGGGAGTGCAGTCCGCTGCTTAGTAAGGGATAGCCAATGATAGCCACACCTGGGTGTGGCGGAATTGTGGCGGGCGAGTGGAGTATGAATGTCCGCTTCCGAACCAAAGTGACCGTTTGCCAGACAAAGAAATACTCCGCCGAAGCGGGGTTTGTGATCGGCGCAGCGCAGACAAGCGCGCACGCCAGGGATGCGAGCATCTCTTCGGGAAAGGAAAGTGCGGAAAATTAACGCACGACCAGTATAGGTATCTTGCTGTGCGTCAGCACCTTAACAGTCTCTCCCCCAAGCAGTAATCCTTCCAGCCCCCGGCGGCCATGCGAAGCCATTACGATCAGATCGCAGTTTGATTTTTCGGCGTTCTCGACAATCTGTTCGTAGATGTTCTCACCAAACGCGACAAGACTTTCGCATTTAACACCCTCCGCCTTGGCGCGCGCCATCATGTCAGCATGCAATTTATGCGCGGCTTTCTCGGCTTCTTCGTTATGGCTTTTTTCTATTGAGCGAGGAATATCCGCTGCAAATGGCGTCGTAATGCCGGTGCGGTAGGGGGAGACGACGGTGATCAGTGTCAATCTTGAGCCGAGCGTCTTGGCCAAGGTGACGCCTTCGGTTAAAGCTTTTAATGACAACTCTGAGCCATCAAGCGGCAAAATGATGTGGGCATACATATAGCCTCCGTTGCGCTGGCGACTACCCTTGCGCTAATCGATCGCCGCAAGGTTGCCGTGTTTCATTCGCGATGGCATACGCAGTTATCCGCTCAATGACTCAGCAACGTAACTACGCAGGCCAACGCCCATTTTTGTCGCGTGGTTGGATTATATGCCTGTTCAGCATATTCTTCTTTACACTACCGAAACAGCTTTGCACTGGTGGGTTCGTGTGAGTACTGCAGGGCCAATATAGCGAGCCGGTATGGAAGGAGTGCAGTTGAGTTAAAGCCAACAATTGGTAGGATTTTATTTATGAAGTTAAAGCTAATCCTTGGTGCCCTGACACTCATTTTTTCCTGGTCCTCACTTGCCCAGCCGCAAGTTGAGACACCAGACGTCCCTGTATCTGGCGCTCCCAAAGCCGACCGGGAGCAGCGGGAAGCTGAGCGTAAAAAGATGAAGCTCAGCCGTGAAGATCAGCAGGTGGAGCGTGAAAACAAGAAGTCTCTGCGCGCTCAGCGGAAGGCGGAGACCCAAAAGAATAAGGCCGAACTTGATATCAAGCGCAAGGAGAGGAAGGCGGAGAATGAAAAAATGAATGCTGAACGTGAAAAGACCCGCGAGGGGTGGCAGTCGACCAGGGATGCAAAGCGTCCGCCGAAAACTACTGGCAGATAAGCGCGGCACTCTAAAGTAAGGATTTCCTGAAACAGGTGAAGTCCAGTTCGCAGCCGTGCCGTCAGGTCTTCTGCCGGAATATCTTTTCTTCGTCTTTGAGTGCAGCCACCTTGGTGCCTGCGATCCAGAATTTGACGGCCCGGCGAACCAGTTCTGCCATCGTTGCGCCTGTTTCCAGATGACGGCGCTTCAATTCTGCCAACACTGCCGGGTCGAGGGTGACCACCAGCTTTTCCATCTTATTGCCGTAACCTAGCGCCGGCTGCCCACCGTGTTGTTTGAGTTTCTTTTTGGCCACGGTTGTTACTCCATGAATTGGAAGGGACTGGGATTGTTCGCACCCAGTGTAACGATCTGCCAGAGAGAATCAATGCGCAGCTACAATTGAGTGTGGCGGAATGGTGCTGACGGGAAATTGAATGCCTGGTTTGAGCGAAGGCGGACATTCAAATGGCGCCAAAACGCCTCACTACAGTGAGGCAGGGCCGATA
>JBBKXO010000391.1:0-2924 GCA_037969525.1 Burkholderiales bacterium
TCGATCTGCGCGTTCGGTCCGTACAGGTGTTTGGGCGTGAAGGCATGGTAAACCGCGGTTGCAGGCAATGCCGTACGATCGATTTCGATCACCGCCACATCGATTTCTCCGGCGATGTCGATGCCCTGGCGCCACAGCCTGCCGCCGTTTTGGTACAACGGAATCGAAAACCCGGTGGACTGGGCCATGTTGTCCGGATTCAGATGCAGTTCGATCTCGATGCGGTCCGGGCAGTGATTGCTGGGGCCGTCGAACATCACATGCCGGCTGGTCACCACGAACAGGCGGTCGCCGCGCTCAAAGAAAAAACCGCTGGCATTGGTCAGCGATTGCTGCTGGTTGTAGGTGAGGATGCGTGCCGTGGCCAGCAGTATGGATTCGATCATGAATGAATCCTGCAGTTGCCGCGCCGGCCCGATTCCACACTCAATGGATTATTTTTTGCTGATGACATATTTCAATATGTCTACGACCTGTGCCGTGGTGGTCGCCCAGGCCATGGCGCAGGCATCCACTTCCTTCAGCGGATGAATGATGTCCTCATCATGCAGTGTGATGTAGGGCTTGCCGGCGGCCGCGCAGTATCCGGCGTCAAAGGCCGCATTCCACTGTTTGTATTTGTCGCCGAAACGCACCACCGCCACATCGCATTTGTCGATCAGCGTCCTGGTGCGGATGGCGTTGACCTTGGATGATTTGTGGTCGCGCCAGAAATTGTTGGATTCCGCGCCCAGCACATCACCGGCCGCATCGCTGGCCTCGTGATCGGTGACGGCCGAAGTGAAGGTGACCGGCAGGTTGTGCGCCTTGGCGCCATCGATGATCTGCTGCCGCCAGTCGGTGTGTATTTCTCCAGAGAGATAGATATTCCAGTTCATTGCAGGATTCCCGTAGTCAGTCAGTGTTTACAGCAAATAACATATCACGTGCGGCGCTGACCGTGCGCCGGCGCGCCGCTTACTTCCACTGCAGCCATTCGCTGATGCCGCGGCCGAGTATCCATTCCTTGTCGGCTTCCTTGACCCACGGCGCATCCTTCAGCCACATGTCGACGTGTTCGCGGTACGGCACCGGCGAGCGCGACCAGTCGCTGCCCCAGAACAGGCGCTTGGGCCCGAAAGCTTCATAGGCGCGTTTGGCGTAGGCCTGCATTTTGGTGAACGGATACGGTTCCTTCAGATAGCAGGGCAGTGCGCTGGCCTTGACCGCGACGTTGGGGCGTTTGGCAATGGGCAGCAGCTTGTCGAAATCGCGGAACGTTTCTTCTGCGGATTTGCCGCTGCTCAGTGCCATGTGGTCCATGGTGATGCTCAGGTCAGGATGACGCGCGGCCACGCCGTCGATAATATGCACCAGGGATTGCGGCACCAGGATCATCAGCTTGATGCCGAGTTTTTCCGCCTCGCTCCACACCCAGTCGAACTTGCCTTCGACCAGCGGCTGCACCAGCACGGGGATATGCAGAGAAAAGCGCATGCCCAGCATGCCCGGTTGTTTGAGCCAGGTCTTGATCGCGGTCTTCGCATCCGGTGCTTCGGGGTTGAAGCGGCCCATGATGGCGAAACGATCCGGATGTGCCTTCGCGGCGGCGAGCGCCAGATCATTGCGGTCGCCTTCCCACGACGGCGGCACGAGGATGGCACGATTCACACCGGCGGCATCCATGTCGCGCAACAGTTCCTCGTGACCCAGCGGTATCTCGCGCTGTGCATGTGCGCGCGCGGGCCACGGCCGCTCCGGTGTGTTCGCACCCCAGATGTGTACTTGTGAGTCGACGATCAGCATTGAATCCTCCGGTTACGGGTTTGCACAGCTTGTTAATGAGTGGCGAGTTCGGTCCATGGTTTGATCTTTGCCAGCTTGCGGCCGAGCGTGCGTTCCGCCACTTCGGTGTCATGGATCGCTTGCGCGCGCAGCCAGTAACCATTCGAAAGTCCGAAAAACCGGCACAGGCGCAAATCGGTATCGGCAGTCACGGTGCGCCGGCCCGCGACGATTTCGCCGATGCGTTGTGCCGGCACGTCGATTTCCTTGGCGAGGCGGTACTGGGTGATGCCCATGGGTTTCAGGAACTCTTCCAGCAGGAGCTCACCAGGGGTGACAGGGTTGAGTTTGCTCATATAGGTACCTCTCAGTGGTAGTCCACGATTTCCACGTTTTCGGCGCCTGCCGTCGTCCAGCGAAAACACAGGCGCCATTGGTCATTGATGCGGATGCTGTGCTGGCCGAGCCGGTTTCCTTTTAATGCTTCAAGCCGGTTTCCTGGCGGCACCCGCAAGTCAGCCAGTCGCCCGGCGATTTCGAGTTGCCGGAGCTTGCGACGGGCCACATCGGCGATGTTGGCAAAACGTTTGACGCGATCGCCGCGTGCCAGCGCTTCGGTTTCAGTGCAGCGAAACGACTTGATCATGCGTGATAGTAACGCGCCGCGTGATTATTGTAAAATCATCAGCGAAAGGAAATGGCTGACGTGGCGAACAAAGTCATTCAGAATCAGTGTGCTGATTGCGCCCCATGTCTGACAATGTGGTGCGCAGGCGAAAAATAACTATAAATAATTGATTATAAAGGAAAAATAATGAATGGTGCGGAAAGCCTGGTGCGCACGCTGTTGAACGGCGACGTCAATGTCTGCTTCGCCAATCCCGGTACTTCTGAAATGCATTTCGTCTCCGCGCTCGATCGCGTCGAAGGCGTGCGCTGCATCCTCGGCCTGTTCGAAGGCGTGGTCACTGGTGCAGCAGATGGTTATTACCGTATGGCGGGCAAACCCGCGGCCACGCTGCTGCACCTGGGGCCCGGCCTCGGCAACGGCCTCGCCAATCTGCACAACGCAAAGAAAGCGCGCTCGGGCATCGTCAATATTGTTGGCGAACACGCCAGCTACCACATCAAGCACGATGCACCGCTGACTGCCGACATCG
>JBBKXO010000392.1:0-7788 GCA_037969525.1 Burkholderiales bacterium
CTGTGTGCTGCCTTGGGGGGCTCCGTCGGAGCACGGGCGCAGCACGCGACTGGCGCAGCTCATTCCCGGGGCCGTGGTTCCGGACCGCCTGGAACTGTCCGCGCTGTCTGCGCTGCTGGCACAGGCGCGCGTGGTGGTTGGTACCGACACCGGATTGACCCATCTGGCTGGCGCGCTGGGTGTGCCGACAGTCGGCATTTATGTCGCTACGGATCCTGCGGCAACCGGCTTGTATGCCTGCGCACAGAGTGTGAACCTTGGGGGGAGCGGAGCGGCGCCTGAAGCCGGCCGGGTCATCGCTGCCGTTTGCGGACTACTGCAATGACAGCTGCGCGACTGATTTATACGTTGCTGCTTTATCTCGCGACTCCGCTGCTGTTGTTGCGACTGTTATGGCGGGCGCGCCGCCAGCGTGCTTACTTGCAGCACATTGCGGAGCGATTCGGCTTTTACGCGGGTAGCGTCGAAACCGGACCATGGATCTGGGTGCATGCCGTATCCGTCGGCGAAACCCGTGCAGCAGAACCCCTGATCCTCGCGCTGCAGCAACGTTATCCGCGGCATCGAATACTGCTGACGCACATGACGCCGACCGGACGCGAGGCCGGAGCCGTATTGTTTGGCAATCGCGTTACGCGTTGTTATCTGCCGTACGATTATCCTGGCGCGGTGGCGCGCTTTCTGGAGCGCTACCAGCCTGCCGCCGGAATCCTGTTGGAAACCGAAATCTGGCCCAACTTGATTCATGCCGGTGCGGGCCGTGGCATTCCTTTGTATCTGGTAAACGCGCGGCTTTCCGAGCAGTCACTGCGCGGTTATCGGCGTACGGGCGCTCTGGCACGCGATGCGCTGCAGGCGCTGGACATGATCGCGGCGCAAACGGACGGCGATGCGGCGCGCTTGCGGTTGCTGGGCGCCACACGGGTGACGGTGACCGGAAATCTGAAATACGACCTGGAACCGCCAGCAGAACAGGTCGCACTTGGCAAGGCATTGCGCAATGCGATCGGTACACGCCCGGTATTGCTTGCAGCCAGTACGCGCGATGGCGAAGAAGCCTTATTGCTGGATGCCGTGCAGCGCGCGGGCCTGGGTGCAGCGCTGCTGATCATTGTGCCACGGCATCCGCAACGCTTTGACGATGTGGCGGCGCTGATTGCAGCGTGCGGCCTGCGCATGCAGCGGCGCAGCGAGCGGGGCGAGATCGCTGCGACGACGGAAGTGCTGCTGGGCGACAGCATGGGCGAAATGTTCACGTTTTATGCGGCTTGCGATGTGGCGCTGATGGGCGGCAGTTTTCTGTCTTATGGCGCGCACAGCCTGATCGAGCCCTGTGCCGTCGGTAAGCCGGTGGTGATCGGGCCGTCGATCTACAACTTTGCCGATGCGGCGGCGGCGGCGATTGCAGCCGGCGCAGCGCTGGGCGCACAAGATTTGGCGGCGGCTTATGCGATCGCCGTAGAGCTTGCAGGAGATGATGCGCGCCGCCAGCGCATAGGCGATGCGGGCCTGGCATTTACTGCCGCACATCGCGGCGCGACGCAGCGGGTGGAAAGGCTGATCAGGATCCGCGAATAGTTAATAACTAATTGTTTTTATTAATTATTTTGTCTTATCGCGCCCGCTGCCGGTCTTGAGGACCCGGGTGATCCAGCTTACTTGTCCAACCAGACATCAATTCGCTGCAAATCGGCTTCAGTGAGTTCACCGGTCGCGGCGGTCAATCGCAACAGCGACAGGATGTAGTTGTAGCGGGCCTGGGCAAGATCGCGGCGGGCACTGAACAGCTGCTGTTGCGCATTCAGCACGTCAACCTGGGTGCGCACCCCGACCTCCTGTCCCAATCGGGTAGAGTCGAGAGAACTCTGACTGGATACCAGCGCCGCTTCCAGAGCATGCACCTGGGCGATGCCACTGGTGACTCCGAGATAACCCTGGCGTGCTGCAAGCTCTGCGCTGCGCCGGGCGTTTTCCAGATCCTGGCGCGCCTTGTCTTCGTTGGCGAGCGCTTCGCGTACCCGGGAGTTGACGCTGCCGCCCTGATACAACGGCAATGACAGCTGCAATCCAATCACCTTGGACGTGGTGTCCGTACCAGATCCGCCCTGGATGCCGGACCCGGAGGCGGATTCAGTCAATGTTGCAAATGCATCAACAGTCGGATAATGCGCGCCGCGATTGCGCTCGACTTCCTGGTTCAACAGTGTGAGATTTTCCTGGGCGATGCGCACCAGCAGTCCGCTGGAGCGCGCCTGCTCAACCCACTGCTCTATCGAGCTTGGCTGGGGCGGCAGCGGCGAAAAGCGCGCACCAAGCCCGGCGAGCGCCGGCGCGGTGCGGCCGATCAATTGTTCCAGCGCGCGGTTTTTGACTTCGAGGTCATTGCGTGCGGCGATTTCCTGCGAGGTAACGAGATCAAAGCGCGCCTGCGCTTCGTGGGTGTCAGTGATGGTCGCGTTGCCGACTTCGAAGTTGCGTTTTGCCTGCGCCAGCTGCTGACCGATTGCCGTTTTCTGGGCCTGGACGAAAGCGACGTTGTCCCGGGCCAGCAAGATTTCGAAATAAGCCTGTGCCGACCGCAGGATCAGATCCTGTCCTGCCGACGCCAATTGGGCATCGGCCAGCACGAGCTGGGTTTTTCCCTGTTCGTAAGCAACCATGTTCTGCTTGCGGAACAGCGGTTGTGACACGGACACCGAGGCCGAGTTGGAATTGAATTGCGCCTGGCTGCCGGAAATTCCCGGATTGCGGAAGCGCAGGTCGCGGTCGTTGAACTGGGTCGACGCAGATAAGGATGCTTGTGGCAGCAGGCCGGCCCGCCCTTGCGGCAGTTTCTCCTGGGCTGCAGTCCAGCCCGAGCGCGCCGAACTGTATACCGGATCCGAAGCAAGAGCCTGGCGGTAAACTTCCAGCAGATCGGCAGCCCAGGCAGTCCGGCCGGTCAGCAAGCCGAGCGCAAGGATTGCACTGAATAATGCGAATCGCTTGGTAGTCATCTAGAAGACAAAGCGTTGCGGTTGCAGCGCATTCTTCAGAGGTGGAATAGAGGTTTCAAACAGGGTGACAGAGTGGTATGCGCCAGCATGGGCGCAGGATATCAGACGCGCCTGCATCGCCGGCGGTTCGCCGACCACTGCCAGCAGGCGTCCGCCGGGGTTCAGGCTGCGCTGGAAACTCTCGGGCAGCACGGGAAGTGAACCCGTCAGCACGATTACGTCATAAGGGCCATGCTGATCCCAGCCGCGGGCGGCATCTCCGGTTTCCAGAGTGACGTTGCGTATGCTGTGAGCGGCAAGGTGCTCTGCAGCATTACGCGTGAACTCGGTCACGATATCTACGCTGTAGACATGGCGGGCCAGACTCGCCAGCAACGCTGTCATGTAACCGCTGCCGGTGCCCACTTCCAGAACTGAATCGGTGTTTTTTATCGCAAGTTCCTGCAGCATGCGTGCTTCCAGCTTGGGTGACAGCATGGTTTCGCCATGACCGAGCGGGATTTCCATGTCGGCGAAAGCCAGGGCACGATGCAACTGCGGAACGAAATCCTCGCGATGCAAGCGCATCAGCAGGTCGAGTACGGTCGGATCCAGCACATCCCACGTACGGATCTGCTGCTCGACCATGTTGAAGCGGGTGTGTTCGATGTCCGCTCGTGGCGCGGCAGCCGCAATGTTGATCATGAGTGGGTAACTGCTTGTCGAAAAAAGGGAAATGGCACTTGAATCAAGGCTTGAAATAGGCGGTCAAATAGGTGACCAACAGCTTGCAATTATCCCATAATTCTATTAGCGTAAACACCACACGTAGGGGTCCTTGCGGTCGGTGTTTGTAACAGCGGCTGCAGGGTGAGACAAACCCTCATAACCTGATACGGGTAATGCCGTCGTAGGGAAACGTGGAGATCGTGTCCCTCTCCGCTCCCCTCGGCATGCCACCGGAGCGAGCCATGAATGCCAATCCCAAGTTTTTGAATACCACCGCACAGGTTGATGAAAGTGCGGTCAAACCGCTGCCAAATTCGCGCAAGGTTTACATCCCTGGCTCGCGGCCTGATGTGCGCGTCCCGATGCGCGAGATCACCCAATCGGACACTCCGGCGGAGATGGGAGCGGAAAAGAATCCGGCGCTTCTTGTTTACGATACCTCGGGTCCCTACACCGACCCGGCGGTTAACGTCGACATTCGTTCCGGACTCGCGCCGCTGCGCCAGGCCTGGATTGAGGAACGCAATGACACCATTGCTCTGACCGGCCCGACATCGCACTACGGTCGCGAACGCCTGGAAGACCCGAAACTCGCCAGCCTGCGCTTCAATCTTGCCCGCCAGCCGCGTTGTGCCAAATCCGGCATGAACGTCACGCAGATGCATTACGCGCGCCGCGGCATCATCACGCCGGAAATGGAATACATCGCGATCCGTGAGAACCAGCAGCGTGAAGGTCTGAGCGAACTGCTCACCCGCCAGCATCCGGGGCAGCATTTCGGTGCAGCGATTCCGAAAATCATCACGGCCGAGTTCGTGCGCGACGAAGTGGCCCGCGGACGCGCCATCATCCCGGTCAACATCAACCATCCGGAAATCGAACCGATGATCATCGGCCGCAATTTCCTGGTGAAAATTAATGCCAACATCGGCAACTCGGCGATTTCCTCCGGCATACAGGAAGAAGTCGAAAAAATGACCTGGGCGATCCGCTGGGGCGGCGACACTGTGATGGACCTGTCCACCGGGCAGCATATTCATGAGACGCGCGAGTGGATCATCCGTAATTCACCGGTGCCCATTGGCACCGTGCCGATCTACCAGGCGCTGGAAAAAGTGAACGGCAAGGCCGAGGAGCTGACCTGGGAAATTTACCGCGACACGCTGGTTGAGCAATGCGAGCAGGGCGTGGATTATTTCACGGTGCATGCGGGCGTGCGTCTGCCCTACATCCCGATGACGGCGAAACGCATGACGGGCATCGTCTCGCGCGGCGGCTCGATCATGGCGAAATGGTGTCTGGCGCACCACAAGGAAAGTTTCCTCTACACCCATTTCGAGGACATCTGCGAACTGTTGAAGCAATACGATGTTGCATTTTCGCTGGGCGATGGACTGCGGCCGGGTTCGATTTACGATGCCAATGACGAAGCGCAGCTCGCCGAGCTGAAAACGCTGGGTGAACTGACGCAGGTCGCCTGGAAACATGACGTGCAGGTGATGATCGAGGGTCCGGGACACGTGCCCATGCACATGATCAAGGAGAACATGGAACTGCAATTGAAATATTGCGCTGAGGCGCCGTTCTATACGCTGGGGCCGCTGACCACCGATATCGCGCCGGGCTACGATCACATCACTTCAGCGATCGGCGCGGCAATGATCGGTTGGTATGGCACCGCGATGCTGTGTTACGTCACCCCGAAAGAACACCTGGGTTTGCCGAACAAGGCTGACGTCAAGGACGGCATCATGGCCTACAAGGTGGCGGCGCATGCCGCCGATCTGGGCAAAGGGCACCCGGGAGCACAGATTCGTGACAATGCTCTGTCTAAGGCGCGCTTCGAATTCCGCTGGGAAGACCAGTTCAACCTCGGCCTCGATCCGGACAAGGCGCGTGAGTTTCACGATGAAACGCTACCGCAGCACGGCGCCAAGCTTGCGCATTTCTGCTCGATGTGCGGACCGCATTTCTGCTCCATGAAAATCACCCAGGACGTGCGCGAATATGCGGCCGCGCAGGGGCTTGCCGAGAAGGATGCACTGCAAAAAGGCATGCAGGACAAGGCCCAGGAATTCGTCGAGCAGGGCGCCGAAATCTATCGCAAGGCCTGATGCAGCTGCTGTGCCGGTACACGGGTCAGGCACAGTGGCGTTAAATCAGATATGGGGTAATCAGCTTTCTCGGTAATGATGGAATGGTTGGAGGCGCGATGAAACTGAAACACTTGATGCTGGCAATTGTATTGTGGGGTGTGTTGAACGCACCGGCCCTGGCCGACGACCGCGATTCGCGGGCGCAAGCAGAACAATTGCTTGAACCGCGTGTGATCCTCGGCGGCCTGGTGACCGACAACGACGTGCGTCTGCTGTTTGCACAGATTCGCGCGACGATGCTGGCTGCTGCGGAGGGCCGGGAGCCGCCACCGGTGCCGGACGCGCTGAATCAACGGCTCGAAACGGTCGGTGGCGAGTTGCGCTTGCGCGCGCTGCTGGCGGGTCTCGTGATGTCGCAGATCATGGAGCGCGCAGCACGCGATGCCGTGCGCGAACTGGCGCCGCCTCCCGCACCGCGTAACGCTTTGTAAACGCCCGTGCTGTCCCGCCTGCGGGCGGGTATCATCCCCGCCATTCGCCTGTTTGTGCCTCTGTCTACTTCAACTGAGTAAATCTTGAACAAAAAACTTGTCCTGACGGCGGGTCTGGCCGTTGTGCTGGGTGGCGCCGGTGTTGTGTACTGGTATTTCAGTGGCACGCAGGCAAAACCGTCATTCCGTCTGGCCAAAGTCGAGCGGGGCAGCCTCGTCGCTGCGGTTTCAGCAACCGGCACGCTCAATCCGGTGGTCTCGGTGCAGGTGGGCTCCCAGGTTTCCGGACAAATCAAGGAAATCCACGTCGATTACAACTCGGTGGTCAGGAAGGGTGATGTCATTGCCCGTATCGATCCCGAATCATTCGCGTTGCGCGTTAACCAGGCCATGGCGGACCTTGAGGCTGGCCGTGCCACAGCGCTCACTCAGCGCGCGAATGTCGCTGCGCTGCAGGCTGAGGTGGCGCGTGCAGAGGTGGCGCTGGCCGAGGCCGAGCGCGACTTCAAACGTAACCAGATGCTGGTTGATAAAGGCTTCGTGTCGCAATCGGTGCTGGAGAAGTCGCAGTCGGCCGTGGCGATCGCGCGCGAGCAGGTCAAAACCGCGCAGGCGCAGCGCGCAGTTGGCGACGCGCAGGTGCGCAACGGTGAAGCCCTGGTCAAACAGCGCGATTCGCAGCTGTCTCAGGCGAAAGTCGATCTGGAACGCACGACCATCCGCGCACCGGTGGATGGCGTCGTCATTTCGCGCAGCGTTGATGCCGGCCAGACCGTGGCGGCGAGCCTGCAGGCGCCGACGTTGTTTCTGATTGCACGCAACCTGACGGACATGCAGGTCGAGGCCTCAATCGATGAGTCAGAGATCGGGCGCATTGCCGTCGGACAGGAGGCAAGCTTCACTGTGGATTCATTCCCCGGCCGCACCTTCCGCGGGAACATCACCCAGGTACGCAAGGCTGCATTGGTGGTGCAGAACGTCGTCACCTATGTCGCCATCATTTCCGCGCCCAACCCCGATCTGACTCTGCTGCCGGGCATGACCACCAATGTGCGCATTACCGTGGCCAGCCGTGATCAGGTGCTGCGAGTGCCGAATGCCGCGCTGCGCTACCGGCCGCCGGGGGTTGCGCCTGCGGCGAAGGGCCAGAAAGGGCAGAAAGGCCAGAAAGGCGACGGGCCGAAAGACGATGCGCAAAAGGGCGCCTCCGGTGAGAGCGGCGCCGGCGGCGGCGGTCAGGGGCAGGCCATGCGTGAGCGGCTGACGAAAGAACTGGGGTTGAACGAAGAGCAGCAAACTAAGCTGGCGGCGATTTTTCGCGCGACCGGGGAAAAAATTGCCGCGATCAGTGTCGATGATCCGGCGCAGCGCAACAAAGAGGCGGGCCGGTTGCGCGCGCTGTCACGCATCGAGATCGCGGCGATCCTGACCGACGAGCAGCGCGTGCGCTACGAGGCGATGGCGCCCGGGCAGCGCGGCGGCGGCACGGCGGCACGC
>JBBKXO010000393.1:0-5785 GCA_037969525.1 Burkholderiales bacterium
GCCGGTGACCAGCGAGCGCACTTCGGCGCGGGCGGCGTCACCGTCGGATGAATCCTCGCGCAGCGTGGCGAGCCGCGGCCGGTCGTGCAGCGCCGCTGCAATGGCGCGTGCCGCCGCCATCAGCTGGCGTTCCTGCTGCTCGCGCAGCAACCGCTCGGTTGCCTCGATGTAAGAATAGCCGGCCCAGGGGATGAGCAGCAGCACCAGCGTCACCAGCACCAGCTTGACGCGCAGTCCCGGTGCCGGCAGTGGCGAGCGTTTCAGGCGTTCGCCTGCCACCGGTAACCCATGCCGTAAACCGTGTCGATGCGGTCGAAGCCGGCATCCATCGCGATGAATTTGCGGCGCATGCGCTTGATATGCGAGGTGATGGTGCTGTCGTCGACGACGATATGCGCTTCATTCATCAGCTGCTCGCGATTCTTGACGTGGCCGGGGTGATGGGCGAGGGCGTGCACCAGCCAGAATTCCGTCAGCGTCAGATCAACGGGTTTGTCGTTCCAGGTCACAGCAAAGCGCTTCAGATCCATAACCAGCGCGCCGCGGTTCAGCACGTCTTCGCCGGAAGTGGCGGCAGCACCGAGTTCGGCGCGGCGGAACAGCGCGGCGATGCGTGCCAGCAAATGGGGCAGGCTGACGTTCTTGGTGACGTAGTCGTCGGCGCCCAGGCGCAGTCCGGAAACCATGTCGAATTCGTTGTCGCGCGCGGTCAGGAAAATAATGGGCAGCGTCGCCGACTGGCTGCGCAGTTCACGGCACAGCGCAAAGCCGGCGTCGGGTTCGCCGGCAAGCCCGATGTCGAGCAGCACCAGATCGGGCAGCCGCGGCTGCAGTCCGGCCAGTGCCGATTTGCGGTCGGCATAAAGCTGCACGGCATAACCATGCGCCGTCAGCGCATCGGCGTAGTTCGCGCCGATCGCAGGGTCGTCCTCAATGATGGCGATTTTGTGCGGCATGGTCAGTCTGTAGATGCGTTGACTATACCGCAGGGCTCACGGCGCGGCAGAGGCTGCCCGCGGTTTGCCACAATTCATCGCCACTTTGCCTTGACTTCGCCTGTGTGCCGCCAGCGGTGGCGGTTGAAATGGCATTGCCCGATCGGGGCACATATCACAGGAGAATCCACATGAACCCGTCCCCACACGCGACACTGACCCGAACCGTATTCACGAACCGGCAGATCGCCTGGGATATTTGCATGTTGCTGGCGCGCGCTTTGATGGCCGGGGTGCTGATCGGACTCGCCTGCGCGGCGGTCGTCGCGCTGCTGGCCTTAGCCGGCGCCTGAACATGCAGGGCGCTGCGGGCCGGTGGCTGGGGCATAGCGCGAAAACAAATTTTGCCTCCTCCCTGACATCGCGACGTGATACCGCAACCGCGGCATCGGTCCCCAGTTTCTGGCCCCCAGCGTCTTGCTAAAAACAGAAATAAAAACAACAGGATAAAAAATGCTCAAACGCCTGCTCGCCATTGGTTTCATCTATCTCTGCACCGCCATTGCGTGGTGGGTGCTAGCCGGCGTCACCAGCAGCCGCACCCATCAGGCGGATCTTGGCCTGCGCAGCCGCGTCGTGCAACTGTGGGGCGCACCGCAAAACCAGCAGCCGCCGACTGCGGCAGTGGTACGGCACGACACGGCGCAGATCGAAACCGAAGTCAACGGCGTCAAGACCCGCCGGACCATCAGCAAGCGCATCACCGAACCCGTGGCGCTGGATTCCAGCGATGTGCGCGCGGCACTGGGGCTGGAACACCGGCAGAAAGGCCTGCTGTGGTATGCCACGTACAAGGTGCGCTTCGATGCGGCCTACACGCTGGCCAATCCGCACCGCCAGCGTCAGGTGGTCGAAATTGCGCTGCCGTTCCCGGCAAAGAAAGCAGTGTTTGATGATCTGCGCTTTGAAATCGACGGTAAGCCGTGGCTGCAGCCGCCCACGGCCAAAGACGGCCGCATCACCGGCACCGTTGAACTCGCACCCGAAGAAAAAGTGACGCTCCGCGCCGGTTACCGCAGCCAGGGCTTGGGCCGCTGGACCTACGCCTTCGGCAGCGGTGTTTCGGAAGTGCGCAACTTCCGGTTGGCCATCACCACGGATTTCCGCGACATCGATTTCCCTGAAGACGGCATGTCGCCGACCCGCAAGGAACTTACCGACAGCGGCTGGCACCTGGTGTGGGAATTCCGCCGCCTGGTCGCGGGTGTGAACATCGCGCTGGTGATGCCGGAAAAACTGCAGCCGGGACCGCTGGCCGCGGAGATCGCCGCGTTCGCGCCGGTCTCATTGTTCTTTTTCTTTGTCGTGCTGCTGGTCATCGGCATCGTCAGAAACATCGAGCTGCATCCCATGCATTTCTTCTTCCTCGCCGCCACGTTTTTCTCCTTCCACCTGCTGTTTGCGTACCTGGCCGATCATGTCAGTATTCACATCGCGTTCGGCACGGCCACGGTGACTTCGCTGTTCCTGACAGTTTCCTATCTGCGCGCGGCGATTGGCGGCCGCTACGCAATGCTCGCCGCAGGAACAGCGCAGTTGCTTTATCTGGTGTTGTTTTCGTATGCGTTTTTCTTCAAGGGGCTAACCGGACTGGCGGTGACCATAGGCGCGATCGTCACGCTGTTCGTGCTGATGCGGCTCACTGCGCCATTAAACTGGCATGAAGTGTTTGCTGGCAAGGGCAGCGGGGCAGTGTTGCAGGCTGAAAGGGGGTGATCCGACGCGTCATGGGGTCGCCCATCTGCGGGCGACCCCGTGTCGTTACTTTCCTAATCAGGATTCCAGCGGCAACCGCACCGGCTTGCCATCCTTCGCCGAGCGCTCGATCGCAATCGTTGTTTCCAGATTGATCCGCGCCTGCTGCGGCGTGGTGTGCACCGTCGGATTCCCGGTGACCAGATGATCCAGCCAGGCGCGGGTTTCGTTGCCCAGCGGTCCCCAGAAGTCACCCACCGCCCAGTCGCCCGCCGTGTTGCTGCCGAGGAAAGCCATGTTGACCGCGTGATCGGGAACGTAGGCGTGGGGGATGCCCTTGTCGGAATACAGCACGTGGTCCATGTGGTCGTCGTCGATGATCATCGTGCCTTCGGTGCCGAGTAACTCGACTCGGTCGGACTGGCCCATGGTCGGGTATTTCGCCGGCAGTGCGTAACTGACGCCGAAGCTGACCACGGCGCCGTCGGCGAAAGTGACGATGGCCCAGGTTACGTCATGGGCGCTATATCCCGCTTCCTTGAAGATGCCGTGCTGGCCGCGGGCAACGACTTCCACCGGCGGATTGCCTTCGAGGAACCAGCACATCAGGTCGACGTAATAGGTCAGCACGTCCAGTACTGGTGTGGCGTGCGGGTCGCGCTTCAATATCGCGAAGGCCTGAGCGCGTGAGTTGTAAACGCGGGCCAGCCCGCCGGTGACGCGGCCCAACCGGCCCTGGATCATCTGCTCCTTGGCGCGCAGGAAACATTCCTTGTATCGGCGGCTGTAACCGACCCTGAGCTTGCCGTCCGTTGCCTTAAGCGTGGCGAGGATGTCCTCGGCGTCGCCCAGGGCCAGTGCCAGGGGTTTTTCCACCAACACCGGTTTGCCCAGTTCCAGCGCGCGCTTGATCGGGGCGGCATGTTCTCCCTCGGGCGTGGAGACAAACACCGCGTTGACCTCGGGGTGCTCTATGGCCTCGAAGTTGTTGCCGGTATGAAAATCCGCGCCGGTGATATCGGCGAGCGCCTTGGCTCTTGCCGGGTCGATGTCGGCTATTGCGAGGAAACCGACTGATGGATGTTTTGCGGACAGGCGGGCGCGCAGCGTGCCGATGCGGCCGGCGCCGATGACGGCGACGCCCAGTGACTTGTTTTTTTTCAATACAGTTCCTCCGCGGCGGGTTGCCGGTGTTATCAAATGCCGGATACCCAGATGGTGCAGCCGACGCCGTTATTTTAGACCAGGCCTTATGTCGCCTGGCCGGTTGCTTCTGATTTCATTTCCTCGATGGCTTCCAACATGCAGGTGACGCCATAGGTCAGCACTTTTGCGCCGCAGGGATTGACGCAGACCATCAGCGCCTCAGCAATCTCTTCAGGCGCGAGGCCCAGCTTCAGGGCTTTCTTGATGTGCTGCCTGAGGTGGGGCTGGTTGGGGGGATTGGACATTTCAACCGCCAGCGCGATGATGTGGAACAGCTCGTGCATTTTCTCGTCGAACTTGCGGGGTTTGACGCGGATGACCTCGTCGAGCTCCAGCAGGACCTTCACGTAGTCGGGGAAGGTTTCCGCGATATAGGCATGGGCGGGGTAGCGTTTTCCGCGTCGGCTGGCCATCTGGTCAGCAAGACTTTGAGCGGCGTGCTGCTCGTGAGGGTCCGGCATGGCTGAGTTCTCCGGTGATCTAGGGGGGTTAACTAGGGGCGTCGTTGCGACCGCAACTTTAACGTACTGAATACTACTGCCACAGTTGAACGCTGTCCTCGCTGCAGCGAAAGATGTAAGGATTGGTGCTGCGAACCGACTTCAATATGTGGAATGTTTATTCCGGAGGTGGCGATGAAAAACGTGTTCCTCAGGAGTGGCCGGGCCTGCACGGAATTCTTGCTGATCGGTTGCCTGGCTTTCGTCACCTCATTACAGGCGATAGCGGCGACTGCGGCTGTGCCGCCCGGCTGGCAGGCCGAATGGCCGCGTACCGATTTCAGCAGGCGTCAGGTCGCGCTCGACGAAATCATGTCGGGCGGGCCGCCCAAGGACGGCATTCCGGCGATAGACCGGCCGCGCTTCGTGACACCCGGGGCGGCAGCACGTTGGCTGAATCCGCGGGAACCGGTGATTGTTTTTCACCGCAACGGCGACGCGCGTGCCTACCCGCTGCAGATCCTGATGTTTCACGAGATCGTCAACGATATCGTCGGCAAGCTGCCGGTGACGGTGACCTTTTGCCCGCTGTGCAATGCATCCATCGTATTTGACCGGAAAGTCGGCGATGCCCTGCTCGATTTTGGCACTACCGGCAAGCTGCGCAAAAGCGATCTGGTGATGTATGACCGCCAGACTGAATCCTGGTGGCAGCAGTTCACCGGCACCGGTATCGTGGGTCGCCATGCCGGAGCCGTATTGCGTCAGCTGCCGTCGGTGATTGCCCCGTTCGCGGAATTCGTCAGTGCATATCCGCAGGGGCAGGTGCTGTCCCGGGAGACGGGGTACACGCGTGAATACGGCCGCAATCCGTACCGCGGTTACGACGACGTCGATGGTACGCCGTTCCTGTTCACGGATCCATTGGACCCGCGCTTGCCGCCGATGGAACGTGTGCTCGGCGTGATGCGCAACGGCGTCACCCGCATTTACCCACTGACGACATTGTCGTCGCAGCCTGTTATCAACGACGTGGTGGCAGGCGAGGCCGTGGTTGTACTCAGCCGGCAGGGCATGCTCTCCGCGCTGTCCGCGGACCAGATCAGCGAATCACGACAGATTCCGGCAGCTGCGGCTTTCGATCGGAAGGTGCAGGGGCGCGTGTTGCAGTTCGAGCAGCGTGATGACCGCATCCAGGATCGTGAAACCGGCTCGGTCTGGAACCTGTTCGGCCACGCCACAGCGGGAAAATTGAAGGGCACGCGACTCGTTGCCGTGGACAGTGGTGTCCACTTTGCATTCGCCTGGCTGGCATTCCAGCCTGCCACTGAAATATACGTGGCTCCGCAGGCGAAAAAAGCCGCAGGCGCTGCGGAGTCGGATGCGGCGGGAAAGCGCCGTTAAATCCGCGGCGTGATGCGCTTCAATACACCCGGTTGGCGACCTTGC
>JBBKXO010000394.1:0-3457 GCA_037969525.1 Burkholderiales bacterium
GTCTATCAACGTCGAAGGTGGTATTGCCGCCGGCATTTTCTGGGTGATCCTGCTGGTCACCATTATCGGCGTACTCAACGCGCTCGATCTCGAACTCGTCTCCGATCCATTCCAGGTCATGGTGAATCAGATATTCGGCTATCTGCCGCGACTGGTCGCCGGAACCATACTCGTGATCGTGGCATGGCTGCTCGCGACGGTATTGCGCACCCTGGCTGCGCGCCTGCTTGAGAAAACCTCGTGGGACAAAACGCTGAGCAAACAAGCCGGCATGGAACCGATGAGCAAGAATGTCGGCAATGTGCTGTTTTGGCTGGTGATCCTGCTGTTCATCCCCGCGATACTCGGCGCCTATGCCCTTGAGGGCCTGCTCGCACCGGTGCAAAGCATGATCGACAAGTCGCTCGCCGTGCTGCCCAATGTGTTCGGCGCCCTGGTCATCGGCTTTGTCGGCTGGCTGGTGGCGAAAGTGCTGCGTGGACTGGTGGTCAATCTGCTGGCAGCGGCCGGTGCGGATGAGGCCGGCCACAAAGCCGGGCTTGAGCAATCTGTACAGATTTCACGTGTGGCAGGAACACTGGTGTTCATTTTCGTATTCATTCCGTCATTGATTGCGGCTCTTGATGCCCTGCAGATCGAAGCGGTGTCGCGACCCGCAACCGATATGCTGGGCCAGATACTCAATGCAGTGCCGCACCTGGTGGCGGCCGGCTTGATACTGATCGTGACCTGGTATGTCGCCAAATTCGCCTCATCGCTGGTCAGCCGCCTGCTCAACGGCATGGGACTGGACACGTTGCCTGAAAAAATCGGGCTCAGCAGTGCATTCGGCGGCGAGTTCAAACCTTCGGCCCTGGTCGGCATGGTCATCATGTTCTTTGCCATGCTGTTCGCCACAGTGGAAGCCGCCAATCAGCTGCAGTTCTCGCAAGTACGCGATGTGGTCACCACGTTCATCAGCTTCGGCGGCGACATACTACTCGGCGCAGTGATCCTGCTGATCGGCTTCTGGCTGGCCAATATTGCCTACACGGCAATTACCCGTGCCGGCAAAGGCAGCAACAGCACGCTTGCCAGCTTCGCCCGTCTCGCCATCCTCGGCCTGGTCATTGCCATGGGTCTGCGCGCGATGGGTATAGCCGACGACATCGTCAACCTGGCATTCGCACTCACCTTTGGCGCCGTCGCCGTGGCTGTCGCGCTCTCCTTCGGCCTGGGTGGTCGCGAAGCCGCGGGCAAACAAATGGAGCATTGGTTAAGCAAGCTGCGCAAGGACTAAGCGCCATCTGCATCATTCCCGCGCAGCTGCGCGGTATAGGGCCCGCCGCATCTACGATGCCGGCGGGCCTTTTAATTCAACGGTGTTGCCTTCGGGATCGGTGATGTAAACCGAGGGGCCCTGGCCGTCGGCACCGTAGCGGCTTTTGACTTCGCCCGGCACGATGCCGTGCCCGATCAGATGCGTTGCCAGCGTGCCGGGATCAAAAGGCACGATGCGCAAACACAGGTGATCCATGTTGCGCCCGGTGCTGCCGGGCGCGGCACCGACTTTGCGGCCGATCTCACCGTCCACCGCCACCAGGTCGATCAGCGACTGTCCAGCGCGCAACTGGGTCAGACCAAGATCGGGACGCTCGCGCTCCAGCGTGCAACCCAGCACTTCACAGTAAAAGCGCACCATGCGCGGCACATTGCCCGTACGCAGTACCACATGATCGAGGCCGAGGATGCTGAACACTAGTCTCTCTGGTGATTTCCGGGAAAGAAAAAACCGCCGCGTGACGGCACGCGGCGGCCCGATTCAAATTACTGCGACTACTTGTTAATGTCACCCATGCACAGGTATTTGATTTCCACAAACTCCTCGATACCGTACTTGGAGCCCTCGCGGCCAATGCCGGATTCCTTGACCCCGCCGAATGGTGCAATCTCGTTGGAAATGATGCCGACGTTGATGCCGACGATGCCCGACTCCAGGCCTTCGGCAATGCGCCAGATGCGCCCGATGTCCCGGCTGTAGAAATACGCAGCCAGCCCGTATTCGGTGTTGTTCGCCATCTGCAGCAGCTCCTCCTCGGTCTTGAAGCGGTAGAGCGGCGCCACCGGACCGAAGGTTTCTTCGTGCGTGACTTTCATGTCGACATTCACGTTGGCCAGCACGGTGGGCTGGAAGAACTGCCCGCCTTTGTCGTGACGTTTGCCGCCGGTCAGCACTTTCGCACCCTTGGCCAGCGCGTCGGCTATGTGCTCTTCCACTTTCTCGACGCCTTTCATGTCGATCAACGGACCCTGAGTATTGCCGTCCTCAAGTCCGTTGCCGACTTTCATCTGCCCTACCTTGTCGGCCAGCATCTTGGCAAATTTGTCATAGACACCGTCCTGCACCAGGATGCGGTTGGCACAGACGCAGGTCTGACCGGTGTTACGGAATTTCGACGCCATCGCACCTTCAACGGCGGACGCCAGATCGGCATCGTCAAACACGATGAACGGCGCGTTGCCGCCGAGTTCGAGCGACACTTTCTTTACTGTGGTTGCGCATTGCTGCATCAGCAGCTTGCCGATCTCGGTGGATCCCGTGAAGGTGAACTTGCGCACCAGCGGATGCGTAGTCAGTTCCTTGCCGATGGGAGCCGCGGAACCCGTCACCACGGAGAGCACGCCCTTGGGTATGCCGGCGCGCTCGGCCAGTTCGCACAGGGCCAGTGCCGAATACGGAGTCTGCGAAGCCGGCTTGATGACCATGGTGCAGCCGGCGGCCAGTGCCGGTCCGGCCTTGCGGGTGATCATGGCATTGGGGAAGTTCCACGGCGTCACGGCAGCGCATACACCTATTGGCTGCTTGATGACGACAATGCGTTTGTCGGCGGCATGGGTCGGTATGGTGTCACCATAAATACGCTTGCCTTCCTCGGCAAACCATTCGATGAACGATGCGCCATAGGCAATCTCGCCGCGCGACTCGGCAATCGGCTTGCCCTGCTCGACCGTCATCAGCTTTGCCAGGTCTTCCTGGCTCGCCATTATCAGTTCGAACCACTTGCGCAGGATGTTGGCGCGCTCCTTGGCGGTTTTTGACCGCCATGCCGGCCATGCAGCATGTGCCGCTTCGATAGCGCGCCGTGTTTCGGCCACACCCATTTTCGGCACGGTGCCGACTTGTTCGCCGTTCGCCGGGTTATGCACAGCCAGCGTAGTCTTGTCATCGGCATCCACCCAGGCGCCGTCGATATAACACTGTTGGCGGAACAGGCTTTTGTCCTTCAGTTCAACCGCCGGTTTGGCTTTCTGCAACATGGTTCAACTCCTTGCTTAATCTGGTAAATGAGCTGGTAAATGAGCTTGTAAAAGAGCTTGAAAACAAGCTGAAATCAGCTGAAAAAAACGTGGGTATACGGCAAACAGCCGCCCCACGGCAACGCTGATCAGTATAACAAAGGCGATCAGACCAATCTTC
>JBBKXO010000395.1:0-4054 GCA_037969525.1 Burkholderiales bacterium
GCCACCGTGCGTGGCGCGATTGCCACGCGCCTGGGTTGTTCTGGCGGTGGCCGTTTCTGCACGACGGGCGGCGGCGGGGGTGGCGGCAGCGGTTCCAGGCGTACCGACAGCGGCGGCGGTTCGGGCGGCGTCTCCGGCGGTGTCAGCCACGATCCGGCAAGCAATGCCGCATGCGCAACCACCGACAGCGCAGCAGCCGCCAGCAAGCGTCGCGATGCGCGGCGTGCACTCATGGCTTGCCCGGTGCCGGCTCCGGATTGATTGCCAGTCGCGCGATGATCTGCTCGTAACGGTCGCCGTCGTCCTCGATGATGCGAATTTTTACTGGCATCAACCGATGTTCACGCGCCAGCCAGATCTCGGTAGCGGTATCACCCGCGGCACGTTGTTTGACCAGATGCACGACGGACATGCGCCCCAGCGGCGTGTCGATGGCTGTATCCGGCCCGATTGCATAGCGGTAATGGTCGAGCTTGCGGCCGTTGGTCATTGGGAACGCGAGGTTTTTGAGTTTTTCCTGGTCGAGGAACAGGAACTGGTACATCACCGACAGCCGGTCCTGGGTGCCTGGTGACAGCGCAACGGTGTCAGTGCGCTCGTCGTGGGTCAGCTTCAACTTGCTCGTGTCCCAGTCGAATTCGGCATGTACGCGCCGCGTGTCCTTGTTGCCGCGGGTGCCGTCGAAGACTTTGGGCTGCAGGCCTTCACTGCCCAGCGTGCCGGTACTGGTGACGCGGCCGGGGCGGCGTTGTACCAGCGCGAACAGGCCGACGGCGTGGGTTTCACTGACCGCCTGATAGCCGCCATCGCGTGTTTCGAATGTTTCCTTCATTACCGCGACGTCGTACCCGTTCACCGACAGATTGTATTGTGCGTGCACGCTCTGCGGCGCGGTGAGCGCGGCCTGCGCCGGACTGAGCAGCGCGACGGCCAGCAGCGCCAGCAAGTTACACCGGCTGATCATCGGACACCGGTGATATCAGGTGGTGGTCACGCGCGGCTGTGCCGGCGACCTGCACGTCGCCTTCGGCGGTCAGCGTGACGCGTTCTTCGCACAGCCAGCGTATGGCCTGCGGATAGATGCGATGTTCCTGCACCAGCACCCGCGCTGCAAGTTTGCGCTCGTCATCATCAGGCAGTACCGGCACGGCGGCCTGGATGATGATGGGGCCGTGGTCGAGCTGGGGTGTGACGAAATGAACGGTGCAGCCGTGGATGCGCACGCCGGCGGCGAGCGCCTGGCGATGCGTATGCAGCCCGGGAAACGCCGGCAGCAGCGAGGGATGGATGTTGATCATGCGGCCGTGGTAGCGGTTGACGAACTCCGCGGTGAGCACGCGCATGAACCCGGCCAGCACGATCAGGTCGGCCTTGTGGGTGTCTATTGCTTGGGCCAGCGCCGCGTCAAAATCCGCGCGCTGCGCATGGGCACGATGATCGACCACTGCCGTTGCCACACCCTGCTGCTGCGCGGATTGCAATCCCGGGGCCGCAGGGTCATTGCTGATGACGGCGCATATCTGTGCGGGCAGCCCGGCATTGAGCAGGGCTGTCATGTTGCTGCCGCGTCCCGAAATCAGTATCGCAATGCGCTTCAGGATATTTCCTTTTTTAACTGTTACACGACGACGGTTTGCGCTTCGCCGCGCCGTCGCCGTCGTACCGTGCCGATGCGCCAAACCTGTTCGCCGGCACGCTTGAGCAGCGCCTGTGCGCGTTCGGCGTCGCGTTCGGCGACGATCACCACCATGCCGATGCCGCAGTTGAACACGCGGTGCATTTCATCCTCGGCCACGTTGCCCTGCTGTTGCAGCCACTTAAACAGCGGCGGCAGCGGCCAGGCATCGCGGTGGATTTCCGCGGTCAGCGTCGCGCCGGCTTTGTGGTCCAATACGCGCGGCACGTTGTCCAGCAGACCGCCGCCGGTAATGTGCGCCAGTCCTTTGACCGTGACACGTTTGAACAGTTGCAGCACGGGTTTCACGTAGATGCGCGTCGGCGCGAGTATCAGGTCTTTTAACGCGCGGCCGCCCAGTTTCGCCGACAGCTTCACGCCGCGGCTGGCGATGATTTTGCGGATCAGCGAATAGCCGTTGGAATGCGCGCCATTGCTGGCCAGTCCCAGGATGACATCTCCAGCGCGGATGCTGCGTCCGTTGATGATTTTTTTCTTCTCAACCACGCCGACGGCGAAGCCGGCGAGGTCGTATTCGCCGGCGGGATACATGCCGGGCATTTCCGCGGTCTCACCGCCGATCAGCGCGCAGCCCGCCATTTCGCAGCCGGCGGCGATGCCCTTGACCACATCGGTGGCTGACGCGACCTCGAGTTTGCCGCAGGCGTAATAGTCGAGAAAGAACAGCGGCTCGGCACCCAGCGTCAGGATGTCGTTGACGCTCATGGCAACGAGGTCAATGCCGATGGTGTCGTGGCGCTTCCATTCGAAGGCGAGCTTGAGCTTGGTGCCAACGCCGTCGGTACCCGACACCAGCACTGGTTCGCGATAACCGCGCGGCACGGCGAACCGGGCGCCGAAGCCGCCAATACCGGCCATCACGCCCGGACGCATGGTGCGTTTGGCATGGGGTTTGATGCGGTCGACCAGGGCATCGCCGGCATCGATGTCGACACCGGCATCGCGGTAGGTGAGCGCCTTACGCACAGGCGGTTTGCGCAATGCAGGCTTGCGTGAGGAGGGTTTGCGTGATTGAGGTTTCAAGGATGTCCCTGCGGATTTTGAATTGGGAGCGGCGGTATTCCGGCGGGCCGCGACCGGGGGCCCTGTTAATATATGCGCACATAATCATGCGCACCGTCATGCACTCAGCATTCATGCATTCAGTATTCATCCAGCCGATGCAGATTTTATCTTAAATGGACACCCCCGGTCGCGATCAGCAACGTCTGTGGCGCTGGCTGGCAGTGGCGGCATTTGCCGTCGCTGCCGTCTATCTGCTGAGTCCGATACTGACCCCGTTCCTGTTCGCCGCGATACTTGCCTACATCTGCAACCCGCTGGTAGGTCGCATGACGCGGCGTCGTGTGCCACGCACACTGGCCGTGACTCTGGTGTTGCTGCTGCTGGCAACGGTTTTTGTCGTGCTGTTGCTGGTGCTGTTGCCGCTGGTGATCCGCCAGGTGCGCGCGATCACCGAACAGGTGCCGGTATTTGTGGACTGGCTGAGAACGGTGGTGGCGCCACAAATTGAGCTGTGGCTGGGCGTGCAGCTGGAAACGGGCATGGTACGCGACTGGGTTACTGCGCACATGGTGGAAATCCGCGATTTTGCCGTGAAGCTGCTGCCGTCGCTGAAGACCGGCGGGCTGGCTGTTGTCGGCTTCGTGGTGTCGCTGGTGCTGGTTCCTGTGGTGCTGTTTTATTTCCTGCGCGACTGGAATGTCATGGTGAAAGACATTGATAAGTTGGTGCCGCGGCGCTGGCATGACCAGGTGAAGACCATCGTCGGCGAGATTGACGCGGTGCTTGGCCAGTTCCTGCGCGGGCAGTTGCTGGTGATGCTCGGCATGGGCGTGTTTTACACCATCGGGTTGTGGCTGGCCGGTCTCGATTACGCACTGGCGGTGGGCATGCTCGCCGGGCTGGTTACTTTTGTGCCTTATCTGGGCGTGATCACCGGCGTCGTGCTGGCGACCATGACGGGGCTGCTGCAGTTCCAGGAACTCGCGCCCCTCGTCTGGATATGGGTGGTGTTTGTCGTCGGGAACGTGCTCGAAGCCTATGTGATGGTGCCCTGGCTGGTGGGCGACCGCATCGGCCTGCATCCGGTGGCGGTGATTTTTGCGCTGCTCGCTTTCGGCAGCCTGTTCGGTTTCTTTGGCGTGTTGCTGGCGCTGCCAGTCAGTGCCGCGCTGCTGGTGGGGGGGCGCCACCTGCGCCGCAATTATCTGGCGAGCAGCATGTACCAGGAATGAAGCAACTCGCGCTGGAGCTGGTGTCGGCGCCGCCGCCGACGCTGGACAATTTTGTGGCCGGCGGCAACGCGGCGGTCGGGGCGGCTCTGCGTACGCTGGCGCGCGAACTGCTGCAGGTGGC
>JBBKXO010000396.1:0-2915 GCA_037969525.1 Burkholderiales bacterium
GGCCGGCGTTGGCAGCATCCTGGTCCCGTTCCCATTCGCCGCCGATGATCATCAGACACGCAACGCCCGTTATCTGGCTGACCGCGGCGCTGCGCTGCTGGTGCCGCAGAGTGAGCTGACGCCACAGTCGCTGGCCGATGTACTGCGTGGACTGACGCGCCCGAAACTGCTGGCTATGGCGCGCGCGGCTCGCGCCGCCGGCAAGCCTGATGCGGCACGAAAAGTGGCCGATTTGTGCATGGAGCTGGCACCGGCATGAGACACAAGGTCAGACAAATTCACTTTGTGGGCATCGGCGGCGCCGGCATGAGCGGTATCGCTGAAGTACTGCTCAATCTGGGTTACGCGGTCAGCGGTTCTGATCTGAGCGAGAGTAACGCCACGCGCCGCCTTGCTGCTGCGGGTGCGCAGGTGCGCATCGGTCACGCTGCGGCCCATGTTGCAGCGGCAGATGTCGTAGTGATTTCCAGTGCGGTCAAGGCCGACAATCCGGAAGTCGTTGCAGCGCGCGCCCGGCACGTCCCTGTGGTGCCGCGGGCGCTGATGCTCGCCGAACTGATGCGCCTGAAGCAGGGCATCGCAGTGGCGGGGACCCACGGCAAAACCACGACGACCAGTCTCGCTGCCAGCGTGCTGGCTGAAGGCGGGCTGGATCCCACGTTTGTCATCGGCGGTCGCCTGGAGAGTGCCGGCACCCATGCCCGGCTGGGAGCCGGCGAATTCATCGTCGCCGAGGCCGACGAGTCGGACGCATCATTTCTGCATCTGCAGCCGGTGATTTCGGTGGTCACGAACATAGACGCTGATCACATGGAGACCTACGACCATTCGCTGGACAAACTCAAGCAGGCTTTTGTCGACTTCGTCGAGCGTCTGCCGTTTTATGGTGTGGTGGTGCTGTGCAATGACGATGCCAACGTCCGGGCCATCATGCCCCGGCTCACCAAGACCGTGGTGACTTATGGTATTGCGGAAGGCGCCCAGGTACGCGCGCACGACGTGGCTGCAGCCGGCGGACAGATGCGATTCCGCGTAGAGCGCAAAAACGGCAAGCGCCTGCCGGATCTGCATATCACGCTGAATCTGCCAGGTGAGCACAATGTGCAGAATGCGCTGGCGGCCATTGCCGTCGGCATGGAAGTCGGAGTTCCCGATGAAAAAATCGTCAACGCCCTGGTCGAGTTCAAAGGGGTGGGGCGCCGCTTTCAGCGCTGCGGAGTGATCCCGCTAGACGGCGGTGGAGCTTTCGAACTGGTTGATGATTACGGGCATCACCCGGTGGAAATGGCGGCAACGATTGCAGCCGCGCGTGGTGCTTTTCCCGGCCGCCGCCTGGTGCTGGCATTCCAGCCGCATCGCTATACCCGGACCCGTGACTGCTTCGAGGATTTTGTGCGCGTCCTGTCCAGTGTCGACGCCCTGCTGCTGACCGAAGTGTATGCGGCGGGCGAAGCGCCGATTGTGGCGGCAGATGGCAGAGCACTGGTGCGCGCGGTACGTGTGATCGGCAAAGTGGAGCCGGTGTTTGTCGAGCAGGTGGGTGAACTGCCTGAAGCGATACTCAGTACGGTGCGCGACGGCGATGTGGTGCTGGCGATGGGTGCCGGCTCGATCGGGACTGTTGCCGGCAGGCTGGCCAAGGCGGGCGCGTGAAAGACGCAATGACGCGCATGAGTGCAAAGCCGACATGGATATGAGCGAGCAGAAACAGTTGCGAGAACAAGGGCTGCGCGGTGAACTGCGCTGCGATGAGCCCATGTCGAGGCATGTCAGCTGGCGTGCGGGCGGCAGGGCTCGCCGGACCTATGCGCCTGCGGATCTTGAAGACCTGATCCTGTTTCTGCGCAGTCTGCCAGCCGGAGAACCGGTGTTCCTGGTGGGACTGGGCAGCAATCTGCTGGTGCGCGACGGCGGTCTCGACGGCACGGTGATTTTCACGCATTGGGCCCTGCGTGGCACACGGGTGTCGGGCTTTGCGGATGGCGGGGGTGAGATCTGGGCGCAGTCCGGCGTGGCGGCGCCGAAGGTGGCTCGGCTCGCGGCACTGAACAACCTCGCCGGCGCGGAGTTTTTCGCCGGCATACCCGGAACCATGGGCGGTGCGCTGGCGATGAACGCGGGATGTTATGGCGGCGAGACCTGGAATCTGGTGGCACTGGTGGAAACCCTGGATCGTGCCGGTACGCTGCATGTGCGCACACCCCGGGATTACAGCATTGCTTACCGCAGCGTGCAGCGCCACGGCGGGAACGAGGAATGGTTCGTGTCAGCGACGTTGCGGCTGGCGCAGGGCCATGGCGCGCAGTCGCGGGAGCAAATCAAGAGCTTGTTGTCCCGGCGCATCGCTACACAACCGCTGGGCATACCTAACGCGGGCTCTGTGTTCCGCAATCCGCCGGGCGACCACGCGGCGCGGCTGATCGAAGCCTGCGGACTGAAGCAAAAGGTTATCGGTGGCGCGAGTATTTCAGCCAAGCATGCCAATTTCATCGTCAATACCGGCGGCGCAACGGCCGCGGATATTGAATCGCTGATCGATCTGGCGCAACAGACGGTGCGGGAACGATTTGGTGTCGACCTGGAGCGCGAGGTGCGGGTGATCGGCCGGATGGCGGGGGACGCTCAAAAAAAATGAGCCAATTCGGAAAAATCGCGGTGCTGATGGGCGGACGCAGCGCAGAGCGCGAAGTGTCCCTGATGAGCGGCGGCAATGTGCTGGAAGCGCTGCGTAAGGCCGGGATGGACGCCCATGGGTTCGATCCCGCGGAGCGTGAGATCTGCGAGATCAAGCGCGAGGGATTCGAACGAGCGTTTATCGCACTGCACGGTCGATATGGCGAGGACGGTACCGTACAGGGCGCACTGGAACTGATGGACATCCCGTATACCGGCAGCGGCGTCATGGCTTCCGCGCT
>JBBKXO010000397.1:0-2508 GCA_037969525.1 Burkholderiales bacterium
AGCAGAAGCCGCGCACAGGCTGCGGCTAGGATGTCGTCAGTCTCAAGCGCGGCCCAAATGCCAGCGGCCGAGAATTCCACACCGCGCGCCCGGCAGACTGATGCGGTCAGCGTGTTGACTGCTGAATGCCGCACGATGCCCGCGCATCCGCCGCCCTTCTCGAACTGCCACAAGCCACGCGCCGGGCCTTTGCCGCCGCCGTTGACGAACTGGCAGCGGTCTTTCAGCTTTGACTCTTGCAGCCCGATGGCCAGCATCAGCACGCGGGCCGGTGCGCTGTCCATCGGCGCAGGCAGCAGGCGCATAGCCGGGCCTATCGCGCTGGCCAGGATGTCTCGGCAGATCATCGCGCCTTCAGCCCGCGCCGCTTCAGGACAGCGTCCACCGATTCGCCGATGACAATCTCGGAGTCATCGAGGGCTTTCTGCGCCTTGGCCTTGGTCGGCTTCTTGGGGCCGGCTGGCACCTTCGCCAGCAGCGCGTCAACGTCAACCGTCTTCTTGCGCGGATTCTTCGGCTTGGCGAGTTTCGTGGCCATGTTATGCAGGCTCCGCTGGTGGGATGACGGCGTCTTCGGGCAACTGCGCCACTGCGTCTTCATGCAGCCAGCCATCAGTGATGTAAAAATCAGGCGCAGGCATTGCCGCCATATCCGGCCAGCCATCCGCGCCACGCACAATAGGCGTGCCCTCATCCCACGCAGGAGCGCCCAGCGTTTGCACCGTCGCGCCTTCTGCGCCAGTTGCTGCGATGAGTTGCCGAAGGTCTTCAAGAGAGGCGGCAGGGCAGGTAATGACGACCATGACGTAAGGCCGGTCTGCGCTCATATCGTCACCCCCCACAAAGCTGCCTGCTCACGCGCTACTTGGTCCAGCAGCGTGGACGAGATTCCGGTCGAGTCGAACAGCGGGCCGGGGAGCATGTAGCCATTGAAGTACAGGCTTGTGCCTGCGCGGGCGCCGATATACAGGGGGTGGTTGCCGTATTTACCCGCGCCCTGGTCGCCTGTGTTGGTGACAATAGATACACCGTTGCGGTATAACGTAAGCGACTTGCCAGGGATGCTAGAAACATGACGCAGGCACGCCAAGTTTGGCGCCGCGACTGACGCATCGGTGTAGCTTGCCGTCTGCACGACTGTGCCATGCGACCGGCACGAGTAGTTGCTGCCTATAGTGCCGGGCGCGGCAATATACATTGATCCACTATTGCTGTTCGCGCTCACGCTCGTCTCGTACGCTAGATACGTAGAAGCATCGCTGACCTTCACCACATTCAATAGCGCCTCAATCTGATTCGAACCCGTCAGATCAATCGCAGGCGTCGCCATCGCGTGAGTCGTGCCGTTCCACCACAGCATGTCGCGGAAGCCGGCTGTGTCGTAATCTGCGACACCGGCAGTGCCGTCGCCCACGCGCTGGTAGGCGGGGAGGTTCATTCCGGCGAATGCGGCGAGGCGGAGGTCGAAACGCGATGTAGTAACTGACCCCTGAGTTGTGGCCGCCCATATGGCTCCCGCATTGGTATTCACTGCGGGATATGCGCCAACAGTGAGTACCGTATTGCCAGCGCCGGTGGTGAACATCACCGTTACATGCCAATACAGCGCATCGTTAGGATACGTTACTATCGCAACTGAATCATAGTCACTATATGACGACCTGCCAGTATACGCACCAGTGTCAGTGTTAATGGCAATTTGCGCTGTCTTAACCGTACCGCCAGTTGTTGATACCCCGAATCCAGGGAAAGATGCCGCCCCGCTGGTCTTGGCCACAACGAACGTAAACGCGTATTGCGCACTAGCCACGCACGTAGCAGCGTTTTGGTATACCCCCTCGTTTGAAGCGCCATCGTCATCTGTCAAAGTTGTGGCGGTCGCTGATGGCGTTCCTATCACCGTCCAGCCAGCAGTTAAATTATCGGTGCGCTGCAGCATATTCACCCGCAGCGTATAGGTCGGCCGGTTTGCAGAGGTGGCCTGGGTGGCGTGGTAGGCGCTGCCGCTCAGGTCAAGGATTCGCCCGACGGGCTGTTCGTATGCCGCAGGAATGGTGCCTGCGGAATCCTGATACCACCCGGTCGCTGGGTTCGTCGAGGGGAAGAAGCCCTTGCGGCCGGCTGCGGTGAGCGCTGCAATGATCGACTGCGCTGCCGTCCCGCTGGACAGGCCAGATCCGATCAGGCCGCCGCCGAAGGGCAGGCCCGCACCCAAGCCTAGCGCTGACCGCATATCAGGTCAGCCGCACAAAGCCGCTGGCCGTGGTGCTGGTGCTCATCACGCCCACGACCATGATCGGCACTACTCCGCCGTTCGGGATGGATGGGAAGATGACAACGGCCCCTCCGTCTGCGGGCCTGACAGCCACGTTCCCGCCTGTCCCGACATAGACATGCGATGCTGACTGGTACATCGTCGTATCGCTTGCAGTGACGGCTACGCCGCCAGTCGGGAAAACCGGGGTATTTGCTGCTGGTGTTGCCATGTAAAGCTCCGAATGAAAGCGG
>JBBKXO010000398.1:0-6815 GCA_037969525.1 Burkholderiales bacterium
TTTCCCAATGCTTCCATACCCAGATATTGGCCACGTGCTCCATGTCGGTGAGCACGATATTGTCCCCGCGCTGCAATTCGAAGGAATGCGCCGCGAGGTTTAGACCTTCGGTCGTATTCTTGGTAAAGGCGATTTCTGCAGGCTTGGCGCCGAGCAGTTGCGCCATCACTTTGCGCGTCTCCGCCACATTGACGGCCGACCAGGCATCCGCACCAGCGGTCTCACGGATATCGCGGCAATATTCCTGCATGGCCAGTTCTTGGCAGCGCGGCGCCACGGTCTTGCGCGCCGTATCCAGATAGGTCCAGTTGGCCAGTGTCGGAAATTCGTCCCGCAGTCGGGCCCAGTTCACCGCATGAGTTTTCAATATCGCTCCTTGTGCAGACAGTTCATCGCATCTCAACGGGCCGCTCCTTTGCGGCATCAAGCACCTGGAACCATATCCCGGAACTTTTGCCAGGCTCAATCATAGTCCGGCAGTGAGGCGTCCCCCTAAAAAACGGCCGCCACCGCATTCGGCTTCCACCTGGCACGGCTTGCTGATAATCTGCTCAACGCTGCGCCCGACCCGACGCTTTGTCGGTTTACCCAAAAGGATGGTTCCCCATGCGCCACCTGTTGCCTGCAATCGCCGCCATGCTCGCATTCACCCCTGCGCAGACCGTGCTGGCTGCTGACACCGCTTACCCCTCACGCCCCGTCCGCCTGGTGGTGCCCTACCCTCCCGGAGGCGGCTCGGATATTACCGGCCGCGCCATCGGCAACAAACTCACCGAATACCTGGGCCAGACCTTCGTGATCGACAACCGGCCCGGCGCTACCGGCCTGATCGGCACCCTGATCGCGGCCCGTGCCCCGGCTGACGGCTATACGATCCTCCTCGCCGACGCACCGCACACCATCAATTCTCTGGTTTACGCCAAGGCGCCGTACGATGCAATCCGTGACTTCACGCCGGTCAACCTGGTCGCCACTTCACCACAGGCCCTGCTCGCCCATCCCAAGTTCAGCGCCAATACGCTGCAGGAACTGCTGGCCATGCCGCGCGCCCAAACCGAAAAGTTGGCCATGGGCTCCAGCGGCCTGGCCAGCGGACCACACCTGGTTTACGAGTGGCTGCGCCTGAAGACCGGGCTCACGCTGAACCACGTCCCGTACAAAGGCGGGGGGCCTTCGCTGGCCGATGCCTCCGCTGGACAGATTCCGCTGGTGATGAACGCAGTGCCCGCAGCCATGCCACACGTCAAGGCCAACCGCCTGAAAGTGCTGGCGATCACCAGCCCGCAACGTCACCCGCTGTTGCCGGCCACCCAAACCTTTGTCGAAGCAGGCGTCAAGGATTTCGTGACCTTTCAGTGGTACGGCATCTTCGGCCCGGCTGGACTGCAGAAGAACATCGTGACGACGCTTAACCAGTCGATCAACAAGGCGCTGGCCGCTCCCGAGGTCAAAGATCGCTTCGCTGCACTCACGTTCGATTCGGCGATCGGCAGCCCCGATGATTTTCGCAAGCTGCTGGTATCCGAAGATCAGCGCTGGAAGGACGTACTGAAGCAGGTCAAAATCCAGCTCGACTGAAATCCTGTGACCTCAATTGAAAAGGGCCGCTGTCGCGGCCCTGTTCAGTTAAGTCAGCGCCAACTCTTAATTCAGCGGTACTTCTCCGCGCAGCGATGAATTTCCATATTGGTGGAATATTTCAGACATTCCCGCGCATCTACATCGGTGCGCGATCCGCCACGCCGGCCCTGCTGAATTTTCGGGGCTGCAGTCTGCGCTTCCGCCTTGGTAGTCGCGGTCTTTTCCGCCTGCGCCAGTGCAGCAGCGGGCAGACCCAGTGATATCGCCAGCCAGGTTGCAAACATGATCTGTTTCATCTCGGTACTCCTTACTGTTAAGTGATCACGGTCGCACCGGAGTGCGCACGTAGCCAGACCCCTGACGACTGCTGCCACGATGGCTTTTACTTACCCGCAGTCTATCATTTTTTTATTCATATAAAACAACGGGTTGTGAATTTTCGCACATCCTTGGGCCGATAACCGCCGACAAAACGGCAAAGTGGGCATCCTGGTGACCCTGCAGATGCCGTTGATCAAACTGCCGATGGGAAGCAGGCGACTCCGCCGCACAAGACAACGGCCGCGCCCTCACGGGCACGGCCGTTTCCCTGACCAGGAAATTTACTCAGGTCTTCAGCGCGACCAGCACTTCATCCAGCATCTTCTTGGCATCGCCGAACAGCATGCGATTGTTTTCCTTGTAGAACAGCGGATTATCAACGCCGGCATAGCCGGAAGCCATGCTGCGCTTCATGACGATCGAAGTCTTTGCCTTCCACACCTCGAGCACCGGCATGCCGGCGATCGGGCTGCCCGGGTCGTCCTGCGCCGCCGGATTCACGATGTCGTTGGCGCCGATGATCATGGCGACATCGGTATCGGGAAAGTCCTCGTTCAATTCGTCCATTTCGAAGACGATGTCGTACGGCACCTTGGCTTCAGCCAGCAGTACGTTCATGTGGCCGGGCATGCGGCCGGCAACCGGATGGATGCCAAAGCGCACATTGACGCCCTTGTCGCGCAGGAATTTGGTGATCTCGAAGACCGTATGCTGCGCCTGCGCCACTGCCATGCCGTAGCCCGGCACGATGATCACGTTCTTTGCGTCGCGCAGCAGCTCGGCGGTCTCCGGGGACAGAATCTCCACCACCTCGCCTGCCGGTTCGGCGCCTGCCGCACCACTCGCCGCGGGTTTGCCTCCTTCCGTGCCGAAGCCGCCGGCGATTACCGAAATGAAGTTGCGATTCATCGCCCGGCACATGATGTAGGACAGAATTGCGCCGCTTGATCCCACCAGCGCGCCGGTCACAATCAACAGGTCATTGTTCAGCATGAAGCCGGTGGCTGCCGCCGCCCAGCCCGAATAGCTGTTCAGCATCGACACCACCACCGGCATGTCGGCGCCGCCTATCGCCATAACCATATGAATGCCGAAGAGCAGCGCAATCACGGTCATCACGATCAGCGGAGTCATGCCGTCAGCCACCGTATGGGTGTTGATGAAGCGCCAGGCAAAGAAGATCACCACCAGCAGACCGGCCAGATTCATCAAATGGCGTCCCGGCAGCAGCATCGGTTTGCCGCTGATCTTGGCGGAGAGCTTGCCGAATGCGATCAACGAGCCCGAGAAGGTCACGGCGCCGATCAGGATGCCGATATAGATCTCCATTTCGTGAATGGTTTTCTCGGCGCCCTGGAACATTCCAGACGCCGCGGGATCGATGTAATTGGCAAATCCGACCAGCACGGCGGCCAGACCAACCAGGCTGTGCATCAACGCCACCAGTTCGGGCATCTGCGTCATTTTCACGACGCGCGCCGCATACAGGCCGATGCTGCCGCCGATCACCATCGCACCGATGATCCATGCGTAACCGGCCGGCGTAACCTGCGGCCCGAACACCGTGGCCAACACGGCCAGGCTCATGCCAATCATGCCGTAGAGGTTGCCGCGCCGCGACGTCTCCGGATTGGAGAGTCCGCCGAGACTGAGGATGAAAAGAATGGTTGCCCCGATATAGGAGACTGTTGCCAAGGTTGCGGACATTGTTATCGTCTCTCTTATTTGCGGAACATCTGCAGCATGCGCCGGGTAACGGCGAATCCACCGAACATGTTGACCGAGGTCAGCGCCAGTGCCACCACCGCCAGTCCCAGTATCCAGGCCACGGGCCGGTCAGCACCGGCCGCCTCCGAAAGCGACGGCGCCACCTGTACCAGCGCGCCGATGGCGATAATGCTGCTGATCGCATTGGTCACGCTCATCAGCGGCGTATGCAATGCCGGAGTGACATTCCACACCACCATATAGCCCACGAAACAGGCGAGCACGAACACCGTAAAGTGGCCGAGGAAGGCTGCCGGCGCGTAGGCCCCCATGAACCAGAACAATACCGCGGCCACCGCGAACAGAATTGCGATGGTCTTGCCCGAAGTGGGTTCGCCTTTGCCGCCGTGGCTCTTCTTGGCCGCGGGCACAGCTGCCGCCGGTTTTGCCGGGGGCGCTGCCGACAGTTTCGGCGCGGGTGGCGGCCAGGTGACCTCACCCTTGTTGATCACTGTCGCACCCCGGATGACCGCGTCCTCCATGTTGACGACATACTGACCGTCCTTGGCCTTGCACAAATCTTCGGAAAAGCGCCACAGGTTGTTGGCGTACAGCGTGCTGGACTGCTTGGGCAAACGGCTCGGCAGGTCCGTATAGCCGATGATGGTGACGCCGTGCTTGACCACCGCCTTGTCCGGCTCCGTCAGTTCGCAGTTGCCCCCTTGTTCGGCGGCCATGTCGACGATGATGCTGCCGGGCTTCATCGACTTCACCATTTCAGCGGTAATCAGCTTCGGCGCAGGTTTGCCCGGAATCAGCGCAGTGGTGATGATGATGTCGACTTCCTGGGCCTGCTTGGCGAACACTGCTTTCTGCGCCTTCAGGAAACCTTCGCTCATCACCTTGGCATAACCGCCGACGCCGGTACCTTCCTCGACGTAGTCAACCCCGATGTACTCGCCGCCCAGCGACTTGATCTGGTCAGCGACTTCCGGACGCGTGTCGTTGGCACGCACGATCGCGCCCAGGCCGGCGGCGGCACCGATCGCCGCGAGGCCGGCCACACCGGCGCCGATGACGAATACCTTGGCCGGTGGCACCTTGCCCGCGGCTGTGATCTGACCGGTGAAGAACCGGCCGAATTGGTGCGCCGCCTCGATCACCGCGCGGTAGCCCGCGACATTGGCCATCGAGGACAGCCCGTCATTTTTCTGCGCGCGCGAAATGCGCGGCATGCTATCGATCGCCAGCACGGTGGCCTTTTTCGCAGCAAGTTTTTGCATCAGCTCGGGATTCTGCGCGGGCCAGATGAAGCTCACTAAGGTGGTAAATGAGGTTCCACCGTCCCGCATCAGATCGACTTCGTCCAGGGACGGCGCGCGTACCTTGAATATGATGTCGGATGTGGACCACAATTTTTCTGCGGTATCGATGATCTCCGCACCCGCTTCGCGATAGGTGTCATCACTGCAATTCGCCGCATCACCGGCGCCGGACTGCACCTGGACCTTGAATCCCAGCTTGATGAGCTTTGTAACGGCTTCGGGCACGGTGGCAACGCGTTTTTCACCGGCCGCAGTCTCTTTGGGCACTCCGATGGTCTGAGGCATGAATTCCCCTTTAATTATTGGAACTGCATATTGACGGTCGATCAAACCAGGGTGGACGCAAAATATGCGTCAGCAAATTGGTTTTCGTTGCGACTGTCCGTGGCAACTGCGCGCGTTTCGAAGCTGGGATTATAAAACAAAACTTCGCCATCCCATCCCGCGCCAGGCGATGCCACCTGGTGCGCCTATACATGGATGCACGAAGCTTATAACCGGTGTATAGCCCTTATAATCTGCGCATGTCCGCAATCCGCGTCCTGCCCGAATTACTGATCAACCAGATTGCCGCGGGCGAAGTCATCGAACGCCCCGCCTCGGCGCTGAAGGAACTGCTGGAAAACAGCCTTGATGCCGGCGCACAGGCGATCAGCGTCGAACTGGCCGGCGGCGGCGCCAAACTCGTCGCTGTCACCGACGATGGCAGTGGCATTGCGCGCGACGACCTCAAGCTCGCGCTGGCCCGTCACGCCACCAGCAAGATCGCCTCGCTGGACGACCTCGAACATGTGGGCAGCCTCGGCTTCCGCGGCGAGGCCCTGGCCAGTATCGCCTCGGTATCGCGCCTGGAGCTCACCAGCCGTCGCGCGGATGACCGTCACGCGTACCGCGTGGCTGCCGAAGGTCCGGCGCTGGGCACGCCCGAACCGGCGACATTGGCACGAGGCACCCGCATCGAAGTGCGCGAACTGTATTTCAATACCCCGGCGCGGCGTAAATTCCTCAAAACCGAACAGACTGAATTCGCGCATTGCGAAGAAACCTTCCGCCGCATTGCGTTGTCGCGCCCCGATGTTGCCTTTGCACTGACCCATAACGGGCGCGCGCGGCTGCAGGTCAAACCGCAGCCGCTGGCTGCGCGCATCGCTGCGGTGCTCGGCGATGAATTTGCGGCCGGCGCTCTGCCGGTGGAGGAATCCGGCGGCCAGATCGCCATCCGCGGTGCAATCTGTTCGCCGGCGCATGCCAAGGGTACGCGCGATGCGCAGTATTTTTTCGTCAACGGCCGCTGCATCCGCGACAAGCTGGTGGCGCACGCCATCCGCCAGGCCTATGCCGATGTGCTGCACCACGACCGTCATCCGGCGTTCGTGCTGTTCCTTGATATTGATCCGCAACTGGTGGACGTCAACGTGCATCCGGCCAAGGCCGAAGTCCGCTTCCGCGATTCGCGTGCCGTGCACCAGTTCATTTTCCACGCGCTGCATAAAACGCTCGCCCAATCGGCCGGCGATGCCGCGCCGGTCGCTGCCTTTAGCGCACCCGCTGGCACGCCATTGCAGCCCGCCTATCGCAATCAGGGTGCGATGCCGCTGGGACTGGGCGTATCCCAACCAACCGGTGCCTATGCCACGCTGTTCGCCAACCGATCCACTGCTACCGAGACGCTACTGCCTGCAGCACCGGCGCTGCCGCCATCCGGCGACGAACATCCGCTGGGTTTTGCGCTGGCGCAACTCGCCGGCATCTACATCCTTGCCGAGAACCGCAGCGGGTTGATCATCATCGACATGCATGCCGCGCACGAACGCATCATGTACGAAAAACTCAAGACGGCACTCGACGACCGCGCCCTCCCGATGCAGCCGCTGCTGGTAC
>JBBKXO010000399.1:0-2813 GCA_037969525.1 Burkholderiales bacterium
GCACGGAAATACTCAGTCACTCGGCCCTGCTGCGCCGCCAACTGGAACGGTATGCCGCCCGGCAGCACTTTGATGCCGTTGCGGTTGTAGAGGGCGATTTTTTTGCGTATCCAGTCTGCAGTCAGACGGTCGGACAATCCAACATGGTCGGTGATCTTGGCGTAATCGATCAGCGGCGCGGCGATCTCAATCAGGTCCTCGGTCATCCGCATCGGTATGCCCACTTCCGACATCAGCAGCATGCTGTGGCGGCGCGGCTTGGGTGGTATGCGCGGCACTTCAATCATCGGGAACGCCACATTCTGGTACTGATTGCCGGTGGTGCTGGTATCTGTCATGCGCTGTACTCCATGCTGTTTCAACCTATATGTATACCCTGCTGTATACCCTGCGTGTAAATGCTGAGTCCCTACTTTGCAAGTCCTCCATCAATTGATCATCCTTATACTGTCGCCAACCCGGATAATCCCACCGGGACCGCGCGTCAGCATGCCGACACCGAGCGTAGGCTCTTGCTGCTGAAAGTTTTTCACCAAAGTCTGCATGACTTTGTGATCACGCTCGCCGGTCAGCGGATTGGCATGGGTCGCCAGACACCGCACCTTGGGTTTCACCACATCAAACCCGACGTCGCCAATGCGAATGCCGTGCCCCAGCCAGGATTGCTCCTCCCATGCCCCAACGCCTTCAATTGCGACATTGGAACGAAACCGCAACTCACTCAGCGCGGGATCATCCAGGGCAGCCGCAGCAGAAAGGATGGTCTCGCGGCTGTGCAACGTCACCTGCCCCGCCTCGTTGTCCTGATAACGCGGTGTAAGACCATCCCCAATCAATTTCAGCGGCAGACGTTCCGTATGTCCACGCAATGGATTCTCCGCCAATCCCAGTACGTATCGCGTAAGCGCTTCAACGATCCGCTGCCTGCCGGCGGCATCCAATCCCTCATCAGCCAGCACGCTGTCGCCCAATGCGATTGTCAGCCGTAACTGCCGGGAATCAAAACCTGTAGTCAATCGGGCAAGCCCCGGTGTGTTTGCAAGTACTACGCCTTCGTATTTTCTGCACCACTGATCATCAGCTACCGGCGCATTCGCAAAGCGCAGGGCCAGCACGCGGTCACCTGCTATGCGCCCTTCGGGCAGCACGTCCAGTGTCTCGCAACGCTCAGGCGTAAATCCCTTCAGCGGATAACGATACAACGCGGCAACTCGGGGCATGGGAAACTTTCGCAACGGATTGCATCTTCCAGTACGGCGACGCTGCTACAATTCTCGCCCGACAACAACGGACTCTGCAATGAAAATCCTTGTCCTTCCCGGTGATGGCATCGGACCCGAAATCACCCAGGCCACTCTGGCCGTGCTCGATCGCGCCAATGCCCGCTTCAAACTCGGCCTCGAATGGGATATTCGCGACATAGGCTTCGCCACCCTGAAAAAATCTGGCTCCACATTTCCTGAAGACGCGCAGGCTGCCGCGCGTGTCGCGCCGGGAATTATTCTCGGTCCGGTTGATCACCTGCAGTATCCGCCGCGCGAGCAAGGCGGGATTAACCCATCCGGCTGGCTGCGTGTCCAGCTAGATCTGTTCGCCAATATCCGTCCGGCGAAATCGCGCATGGGCATGGGCCTCACCGGCAAACCCGTGGACCTGGTGATCTTCCGCGAATGCACCGAGGGCTTTTACGGCGACCGCAACATGTTCATGGGGCGCGGCGAGTTCATGCCCACCGAAGACGTGGCCATCGCCATCCGCAAAGTTACCGCCAGACAATGCCGCCGCATCTCTGAGGTCGCATTCGAATGGGCTCGACAGCGCCGCAAGAAAGTGACCGCCGTGCACAAGGCCAATGTACTGCATATGTCCGACGGCCTGTTCCTGCGTGAAGTACGCGCCGTGGCAAAAAATTATCCCGACGTAGAGCTCGATGAAAAAATTGTCGATGCCATGGCGGCATTGCTGTTGCGCAATCCGGAAAAGTTCGACTGCATTGTCACCGGCAACATGTTCGGCGACATCCTCTCCGATGAAGCTTCTGAAATCGCCGGCGGCCTCGGCCTGGCTGCATCAACCATGACTGGCGACAACGCGTGCTGCGCCCAGGCACAGCACGGCTCGGCGCCGGATATCGCCGGCCAGGACAAGGCCAATCCGACGTCATTGATACTCTCCTCGGCAATGCTGCTGGAATGGCTGGCCATCAAACATCAGCGCTCTGAATTTGCCGCCGCCGCAAAAGCGATTGAGTCGGCCATCGATGCCGCGCTGCAAAAAACCGAGACGCGCACTCCTGACCTGCAGGGCAAACTTGGCACACGCGCATTCGGCGCCGAGATCGCAAAGCGACTGTAGATTCCCCGATAGTGCGCACTATCTACGTAATTCACCCGACCCGATAACCGAGAGCATTCGGTTACAGCAACAGCGGCGCAGTACATTCGCATAAATGCGATGTGATATACTGGAAGGCGATTTAATAATTCAAATACGCTATCCGCATTGGACTGGCGTCGCAGCGTAGTTCCTGCTGCCATTCAAATAAACATTCAATTACGGAGGCACCATGGATTTCTCCGCACTCTCCACATCCTTGTCGAATACTCTGGGCGCGCACCTGCCGAATATATTAGGTGCCCTGGCAATCCTGGTGGCCGGCTGGCTGATCGCAGTCGTTGCTCGCGCAGGTTCGATCCGCCTGCTGGAAATGCTGAAAGTCAATCAACGCATTCAGGAAAGCACAGATCAGTCTTTCAACGTCGAAGGTGGTATTGCAGCCTGCATTTTCTGGGTTATCATGATGGTCACCATTT
>JBBKXO010000400.1:0-7167 GCA_037969525.1 Burkholderiales bacterium
CCTACCGGATCACTCGTATCCGCCGTCATTGCCTGGCGCTTGACTGTCCACCACGCCTGCAATTTCGGCAGACCTGCATCGAGTCGCTGCCAGGTTTTGCCGCCATTACGGGTGCCATAAGCAGCAGGTTTGCCGTCCGGGCTGGTACGCGGCCACACACTGGTGCCGTCCATGGGGAACACCCAGGCGGTGTTGTCATCACGCGGATGCACCACCATCGGGAATCCGATGTCGCCCACTTTTTTTGGCATGGATTTGCCGATGCGCACCCAGGTGTCTGATGGCCGGTCGAGGCGATAGATGCCGCAATGGTTCTGCTGGTAGATGCGGTCCGGGTTGCTTGGACACATGCGCAGGCAATGCGGATCATGGAAAGTGGGTTGGGTGGCGTCGAAACCGAAACCGTCGACCACGTCCATGACCTTGATCATCACTTTCCACGTCCTGCCGCCATCGCGGGTTTCATGCACGCCCCCGCCTGACATGCCGATATATAGATGTTTGGGATCGCGCGGATCGATCAGGATGGAATGCAGCTTGGGCCCGTCGGGTGTGCCATCCTGTGCCGTGCCCATCCACCCGCGAAACTGCGGGTCATCGTTGATGGATGAAAACGGTGCCCAGCTGATGCCGCCGTCTGTCGAGCGGAACAGGCCCTGCGGGCTGGTGCCGGCGTACCACACGCCGGGTTCGTTGGCGTGCGCCGGCGTCAACCAGAAGGTGTGATCGACCGAACGGCCGGTTTCGCCATCGGGCGCCTTGACGAAAGCCGGCGGCTGCGCGGCCTCCTTCCAGGTCTTGCCCATGTCGGTGGAACGGAACACGGTGGGGCCTAGGTGGCCGGTTTTCGCCGCGGCGAGCAGTGTTCTGCCGTCGCGCGGGTCGAGCACCAGGTGGCTGATGACGTGACCGAGAAAATGCGGTCCGTCGGCCTTCCAGGTCTTGCGTGATGCGTCACTGTGGAACAGCCAGGCGCCTTTGCGCGTGGCGACGAGCACGGTCGTGCGGTTTTTTTTCGGGGAGGATTTGCGGGCTGCCATTTTTTTCGGGGTGGCCATATTGCTCTCCTTGGATAGGGGGGACTTATTTTTCAGCGGCGGATTTCATTGCAGTGAGCCCGGCCTCGAAATCCTTGCCCACCATCTTGTCCATGTTGCACAGCACGCCCATGACTTTGGTGAGGTACGGTGAAGGCCCCTCCATTTTCCAGTTCACGTGCGTTGCGCCGCCTTCCGGCGTCAGCGTAAACGTCACGGTGTTGTGCGCTTCAAAGGGTTTCTCGAAATCCAGCTTGATCACGATTTTCGACGGAGGCAGCGATTCCAGCATGGTCATGCTGCCCTTGCCCACTTTCTTGTTGCCTGCCCAGGCGTAGGTAGCGCCTGCGCCGCTGGTGATGGAACCGAACGTGTGCTGCACTGCCGGATCCTTGTGCGCCCACGGCGACCATGCACCCCACGCGCGGTAATCATTGATCAGCGCAAACACTTGCTCCGGCGGCGCATTGATAGTGGCCGCACGTTGCACCTGGAATGTGTCGGGGCGGGTCGAGGCGTAGATCAGCAGTGCGGCGATCAGCGCGAGGATGATCAGCAGGGCGGTCGTCAGCATGGCGGGATCCTCCTGAGAATTGACCTATTGTGCCGCAGCCTGGAGCTGGCTGACGATGCTCATACAACGCGTGGCCATTAGTTTTTACATGTAACTAATTGTATTTAAACAATATTTACAGTATCTCCGACGTGTGCCGGGCGCTGTGCTTACCCTGTAATCGAACCTACGGGCGCCATTCCGACAGGACGTACATTTATATTTTGGGATGCAGGCAGGGCAACCTGCCCACCGTCAGCTTTTGAGCCGGTACCCGGTTCTGAAAATCCACACCACTACGGCCAGGCAGGTCAGTAACAGTGCCAGGGTCGCCGTGAGGCTCACGCCCACGCCCACATCCGCGGCACCGTAAAAACTCCAGCGGAAACCGCTGATCAGATAGACCACCGGATTGAACAGGCTCACCGTGCGCCAGGCCGGCGGCAGCATGTCGATCGAGTAGAACGCGCCACCGAGAAAGGTGAGCGGAGTGATGATCAGCATTGGAATGAACTGCAATTGTTCGAAGCCCTTGGCCCAGATGCCGATGATGAATCCGAACAGGCTGAAGGTGATCGCGGTCAGCAGCAGGAACGCGATCATCCATACCGGATGCAGGATCTGGATGGGTACAAACAGGCCGGCCGTGGCGAGGATGATCAGGCCCAGCACCACGGACTTGACTGTCGCCGCGCCGACGTAGGCCAGCACGATTTCCTGCGGCGATACCGGCGCTGACAGGATTTCGTAAATGGTTCCGGTGAATTTCGGAAAGTAGATGCCGAATGAGGCGTTGGACAGGCTGGCAGTGAACAGTGACAGCATGATCAGGCCGGGCACGATGAAGGCGCCGTACGGCACGCCTTCCACGCCGGTCATGCGCGACCCGATCGCTGCGCCGAAGACCACGAAATACAGCGACGTGGTGATGACGGGAGCCACGATGCTTTGCGCCATGGTGCGCTTGAAGCGCGCCATCTCGAAACAGAAGATGGCCCATACGCCATGGCGGTTGAATGCGGAAACATCGGTTGTTTTCATTGCGTGATTTCTCATTTCCGTTCACTGACGAGGCTAACGAAAATGTCTTCGAGCGAGCTTTGCCGGGTATTCAGGTCCTTGAACCCGATGCCGAGCTCGCTGATGCGCCGTAGCAGTGTCGGCACCCCCGTTTGTTCATTGTTGGCGTCGAAGGAATATTCGAGCTCGGTACCCCCAGCATGCAAAGCCAGTTGCCAGTCGTCCAATTCAGCCGGAACGGTTGTCATCGGCTCCTGCAGATGCACGATCAGCTGTTTTTTCCCAAGTTTTTTCATCAATGTGGCTTTCTCTTCCACCACGATCAGCTCGCCCTTGCTGATCACGCCGATGCGGTCGGCCATCTCTTCGGCTTCATCGATGTAATGGGTGGTCAGGATGATGGTCACGCCGCGGTCCCGCAGGCCGCGCACCAGCAACCACATGTCCCGGCGCAGTTCCACATCCACGCCGGCGGTCGGCTCATCAAGAAACAGGATGTCCGGTTCATGCGACAGCGCCTTGGCGATCATCACGCGCCGCTTCATGCCGCCCGACAGCGTCATGATTTTTTCCTTACACTTGTCCCACAACGACAGGTCACGCAGCAGCTTCTCGATGTACTGCGGATTGGGGGCGCGGCCGAACAGCCCGCGGCTGAAATTCACGGTGGCCCACACTGTCTCGAACGCATCGGTAGCGAGTTCCTGCGGCACCAGCCCGACTCGTGAGCGGACGGCGCGATAGTCACGCACGATGTCGAGTCCGTCCGCGAGCACCGTTCCGGACGTGGCGGTGACGATGCCGCACACGATGCTGATCAGCGTGGTCTTGCCGGCCCCGTTGGGGCCCAGCAGTGCAAAGATTTCACCTTTGCGTATGTCGAGGCTGACGTTGTTCAGCGCCTGGAAGCCCGAAGCATAGGTTTTAGTCAGATTGGAGATGGCAATGATCGGGGGCATCGGGAAGCTCGATTGCAGGGAAATTGGAATGATGGAAGCACGATGTTATTACAGACCGGGGTTGGTCTGCCTGATCCGGGATGCTGCCGGATAGTCGAACGGCCCGGGGTCAGATCAACGGTGCAGATTAATTATTCTTCAGCGAGGTGAGCTGCCACTCGAGAAACCGTCGTTCCGATTCCTGGTGGGTGAGTTCAAGAGCACGCTGACAGGCTTCGCGCGCCGGTTGATTTTCTGGTTGAACGTTACGCGGCACTGGATGAAGACTGAGCGCAGTCCCTGGATGCGCCGCAGTGATGACTGCAGCGCTTAAACCAACCGCCAGCAATTCCTCAATTGGGTTTGATGCCTGCATCGCGGACAACCTTGGTCCAGCGTGTCAGTTCAGTGCGGATCAGTTTGCCCATTTCCTGCGGCGTGGTCCAGGCGGGTTCGAGACCCATGGTCTCGAGCTGTTTGCTGAAAACAGGATCAGCGACCGCGCGCTTCATCTCAGCGTTGACCTTGTTGACCACATGTGTCGGCGTACCCGCCGGACCGAGCAATCCATACCAGGTGGTGTTGTTGAATCCCGGATAGAACTCGGCGATGGCCGGTGTGTCCGGCATGGTTCGCACCCGGGTGGGGTGGCCGATGGCCAACGCGCGTACTTTGCCGGTGGCAATGTGCGCCTGCCACTGCGGAATGCTGCCGAAGATCGCCTGAATGCGACCCGCCACCAGATCCACCGTTGCTGCGCCGCCACCCTTATAAGGTACGTGCGTAAATTTCGCACCAGTCAGCGACGTCAGCAACTCCATGCCCAGATGATTGGGTGTACCGGTACCAGGAGAGCCGAAATTGATTTTTCCCGGCTGTGCTTTCGCAAGTGCGATCAGCTCCTGCATGTTTTTTGCCGGTACGGAAGGGTGCACCACAATCAGGAACGGCGCATAGACGCCAACCGCAATGGGCGCGAAATCCTTGACTGGGTCGTAGGCGAGTTTGGTGCCAAAGGCCGCTGTGACGACCAACCCGCCCGAGGTGCCCAGCACCAGCGTATAGCCGTCGGGAGTGGCCTTGGCGCCGAGATTGTGGCCGATGGTGGATCCCGCACCCGGCCGGTTGTCGATCACGATGGGCACGCCGAATTTTTCGGACAGCCAGTTGCCGTAAGCGCGCGCAGTGGGATCAGTGGAGCCCCCCGGCGGATAGGGCACGATGATGCGCACCGGACGGTTCGGGTAACTTTCAGCGGCGTGGATCGCGGGTGCTGCAGCCAGCAGCGCAATAAGCAGCGGCATCATTTTCCACAGCAAGTGAGCAAGCATGAATTTCTCCCCGACGATGTTGATGAATGTTTGAATGATCAGGTTTGCTGCAGCATGGTATCCAGCCAGTTGGTTACGACCCGCGTAACTTCGGTTTCGCGTCCGACATAGAAGTGATCGCAGTTAGGGATGATCTTTACAGTACACGGACCGCCGCACCCGGCCTGGAATTCTTCTGCTGGATAACGGCTGGGGTCTTCTGCGCTGCCGCGGATGGCGAGCACCGGGCAGTGGATCTGCGCGGCCAGTGGCACCGTATCCGGAACCGTTTTGTTGCGGTCCAGAAAACTCTCGGCACTAATGGCATACCACCAGCCTGGCAGCAGCATGAGTTCGCGCCCGCGGCCTGCGACCACCAGTTGCTGCGCCCGGGCTTCGAATTCCGCGTGCCGGTCCTGTGCGAGCAGTTTTTCCGGACCGCCGGAGGTGCTGTGCGCGCCGCCGCGCCCCGCCGAGAGCAGGACCAGCGCGGGAGTCTGCGGATGATCAATGACATGCTGCACGCCCAGCATGCCGCCATTGCTGTGACCGATCACTACGGGTTCTGCAAAACCGTGCGTTGCCAGCCATTCTGCAGCGTACCGGTTGTCGGCAAGTGCTTCGCCGGTGGTCTGGAAGGCGCCGCCTTCCGGCGCGCGGCTGGCGCGCGTGGTCAGCACATCGTGGCCGCGCCGGTTGAAGGCGAGAAATGTAAAACCCATGGCGACCAGTGCTGGTGCGAGAAAACGCGCCGCACCGGTGTAGAAATTCATGGTGTTGCCGTGGAAATAAATCGCCGCCTTGCCATTGCTGCGTTCCGGCTCGTACAGCACGCCGTCTAGCGGAATGGTGTCCGTCGCAATCGTGACAAGTTGCGTACGCACGGGTGCTGGCGTCTAGCGGCGCGGTGCCTGCTGCAGCAGGTCCGCCACTTCCTTTTTGTAGAACTTTGCCATGCCGGTGGTGCCGTGGCCGCGAGTCTCGGTGCTTGCCGGAATCAACAGGTAACGACCGTTCTTGACGCGCTTCATCGCGCTTTCCATGACGCCGAGCTCGGGCGGATTGCGTTCGTCGTCCGCGGCGTTGATCGCCAGCACCGCGGCCTGGATGCGCTCCAGTTGCGGAGACGGATCGAAGTCTGCCGATGATTCCCACTGGAACAATACATCGTTGGCATCGCCGCGGAAGGGCGCCGCCAGACGTTTCGCGATCAGCGCATCACCCTGCGCGGAGGTCGGCGCCTGCTTGAACAGCGCCTGATTGCCGCCGGAGGTGGCGAGGGAGAAGTGGGTCAGGTAGGTCTGCATGTTGCGCGGCTGCGTGGTGTAGTTGCCATTGTTCCACTCCGGGTCATTGCGTATCGACTGCGCCAGCATGCGGCGCAGGATCCAGTTGCGGCCCGACATGGTGCCGGGGAGGCAGGCCATGGGCACGATCGCGTCCATGGCGTCCGGATATTTCACCGCCCACAGCCAGGCCTGCATGCCGCCCATGGAATTGCCGATGATCAGGCGCAGGCGCTTCACGCCCAGGCCCTCGGTGACCAGCCGGTACTGCGCCTGCACCATGTCGTCGTAGTTGTATTTTGGAAACTTCGCGCGCAAGCCGTCGGAAGGGCGGGTGGACTTTCCGGTGCCCAGGGCGTCTGGCAGGATGATGAAGTAGCGGCTCGCGTCCAGCGGCTGCCCCGGCCCGAACATCTCCTCGGCAAAGGCTTTGGTCAGCATGCGATCACCCGATCCGGCAGTGCCGTGCAGCACCAGCACGGCTTCGTTCGATGGCGAGCCTATGGTGCGGTAGTGCAGCTTCACTTCGGGAAGCACTTCACCGGTGTGGAAACGAAAGTCCCGCGCCACCCAGTCGCCCTGTTGAGGCTCGGGATAATTCGCGGCGATGGCCGGTACCGCCGAGAAGAGCAGGGCGTATATGCAGGCAAAAAACGGCGTGGCAAGACGGCGAATTAAGGTCATGGCTCCCCCTGGAGTGATCGTCGGTCCCGCTGGGTTTGTTGGGCCGGATCGACGAGAATCCACATCCTACCCGTTTTGCGATATTAGGTAGGGTGGCGTTTTCGGCAATGTTGGGTCGCAGGGTGGACTATCGGCATTTCAATGCCATACCCGGAACTACTATCCTTGCGGGCCAAGTAGTCTGGAAATAAAACAGGCTGGCAGATGGGCTAAAGGCCGGCCTTGTAAACAAGAATAGTCAGAAAGCGAATTCGATGGGCGGCGAAAATTTCATCCTGACTTATCTGCAATCATGCATTGGCGGCAAACTGGCGTTTTCCGATTGCGGACCCGTCTGGC
>JBBKXO010000401.1:0-4127 GCA_037969525.1 Burkholderiales bacterium
CTGCAACCCGCACCGCGCGACCGCGTGCCGCGGGCGTGCGCATCGGTGCGGCGGAGTGGCAGGCCCGCTGCGAACTGGCTGCCGCGCACCGGCTGGTGGCGCACTTCGTGTTTGTAGACATGACCTACAACCATATCTCGGTGCGCGTACCCGGAGAACCGGAACACTTCCTGGTCAAGGCTGACAACGTGTTCATGGAACAGGTGACAGCGTCCAACCTGGTCAAATACGATCTCGACGGGAAGCAGGTGGGTACTTCAGCGTACAAGGCCAGCCCTGCGGCCTACAACCTGCACGCGGCCGTGCTGCGGACGCGATCCGATATCCAGTCTGCGGTGCACACGCATTCTCCGGCCAATCTCGCAGTGTCGGCGCAGCAACAGGGGCTGCTGCCACTGACGCAGCAGGCCATGCGTTTCTACAACCGCATCGCGCGTTATCCGAATGAGGTGGATGACACCACCCGTGAGGGCGCGGATCATCTTGCGGCTGCACTCGGCAAATACTGGGTCATGCTGCTGGAGAATCACGGCGCACTGGTGTGCGGCACCACGTTGCCCGAGGCGTACATTTATCATCACTTTTTTGAACTGGCCTGCCGCGCGCAGATCGGTGCGCTGGCCGGTGGCGGCAAACTGATCATGCCGGATCCCGCGGTGTGCGCAGCACGCGCAGCGAAGTTCGGCCGTGTCGGCGTTTACGATTCCGGTAGTCGCGACTGGGTGGCCAGCATGGCGCTGGTCGAAAAACTCTATCCCGATTACAAGAACTAGGTGCGGCGCTTGCTCTCGGTCGGATTCAGGTCGTGCGCGATGATGCTTCTGTGCAGTAGCGTGCTGACGTCGTCGCACGCCGCCGATGCTGTGCGCCAGACATTCGAATTGACCATAGTCGCGAACGCCGTGCCGGCGGGTCAGCGCGCGCTGCGTGCGCTGAAAGAGGAAATTGTCGTCCTGCGTATCAGCAGCGATACCGCTGGCGAAGTTCACATCCATGGCTACCGTCAGGATGCGAAACTGTCCGCTGGCGGCACTGTGGAAATCACCTTTACGGCGCATGCTACGGGGCGCTACCGGATTGAGTGGCATCCGGCCGGCATGGGCAGCAAAGGCGATCACCACGGCCAGTCGCTCGCCATACTCGAAGTGCGCCCCCGGCAGTGAGCGCACGCTGCAGTCCCGGGAGCGGATGGCTAGTCGCTCTGTTGCTGTGCTTCCCGGCGCTCGCCCCGGCACACGCCTTCGGTGAACGCTACGATCTGCCGGTTCCGCTGGGGTTTTTCGTCGTCGGTGCAGCGCTGACCGTTGCGCTGTCGCTCGTGGTGGCCGCGCTGTTCATGCGAACTGTTTCACCGCAGTCTCACGGTACGGGATTCGTGCTTCGCTTGGGACCGCTGCTACCCGCTGCGCGCGTGGCACTGGGGATCGTGTCGGTTACATTGCTCTGCCTGGTGGTGGTGGCGGGCTTCGCCGGATCGCGTAACCCGGAAGCCAATCTCGCGCCGGTGCTGGTGTGGATCGTATGGTGGGTGGGCATGTCCTTTGTTGCCGGGTGCGTCGGCAACATCTGGCCAGCGTGTGACCCATGGCGTGCCTTGTTCGATGTTGCTGACGTGATCACTCGGCGACTTGGACGTGCCAACGGCATTGCGTTGGGCTGGCGGTATCCGCCGGCGCTCGGTGCGTGGCCCGCCGTGCTGCTGTTGCTGCTGTTCGTCTGGCTTGAGGTGATTTATCCGCGCTCGGCGTTGCCGTCGCAGGTTGCGTGGATGGCGCTCGCGTGGTCGGCGCTGACGCTGATTGGCATGACGTGCTTCGGCAAAGAGATCTGGCAGCGCAATGCCGACGTGTTCAGTGTGTATTTCTCCACACTTGGTCGCTTTGCGCCGGTCGCCGTGGATCCCGGGGGCAACGGCCTCGTGCTACGGCCACCAGGGAGCGGACTCATCACGGCAGGCACAGGATCCTTTGCCATGGCGGCTTTCGTGATCGCGATGCTTGCCACCGTGCTTTTTGACGGATTGCTGGGCACCCAGGGAATGATCATGGCGCGACACGCGATGATCATCTGGTTTCCGGTGCTTGCCGACGACCAGGGATATGTCCTGGGAACTGCGGGGCTGATTGGCGTGTGGCTATTGTTTTTTGGTGCCTATCTGTTTGCCTGTGTGATCACGGCGCGGCTGGTACCGGCCCGGTCGGCTGTCGACTTGGCGCGACTCTTTGCGCCGACGCTGGTGCCGATTGCGATTGCCTATAACATTGCGCACTATTTTTCGTATTTGGTCGTGCATGGCCAGTTGCTGATTCCCTTGCTGTCCGATCCCCTGGCGCGGGGTTGGGATCTGCTGGGAACAGCCCGGTATTATCCGGACATTGGTCTCATCGATGCGCGTACAACCTGGCATTTGGCCATAGGCTCGATTGTGGTCGGTCACGTGGTTGCCGTTTGGCTTGCCCATCGCCTCGCGCTGCGCGAATTTGCAGCAACGGGGCCAGCGGTGATTGCTTCAGTGCCTCTGACTATCCTGATGGTGGTGTATACCGCGATCAGCCTGTTGGTAATGGCGGAGCCATTGGTGCAGTTCACGGGCACCACACCCTAGCGCTAGGTCGTCAAACCAGAACATCAGCACCAAGAAAAAAGGCGCAGCCATAGCGGCTGCGCCCTTGTTGCTGCGGTGTCAGGATAAAACCGTTTCTTACTTGGCCTCGAGGTCCAGCACTTCATGGACGTTGGTGTGGATCTCCGTGCCAGGTGCACCGCCGGAGGCCGCATCGCCACTCACCAGGTGAAACTTGCCATTGACTATGTCGCCGGCCATGCCGTGGCGGGGGTACGACATCGAGGGCAATTGTGACCAGGTGTTGGTTTTTGGATCGTAGGCTTCAACTGCGCGGAAAGTACGTTGCCACGGTCCGCCCGAACGCTCCTCGCCGCCGGCGACGTAAATCTTGCCTTTGTATGTGCCCCACGATACAGCACTGCGCGCGGTTGGAATTGAGGCCCTGAGTGCGCCCCACTGATCCGTTGCCGGATCGTATTCTTCGACGATGTCGGTGTTGCTTGCGCGTGTGATGAATGCCGCACCGAGCCGCCCGGCAATGACGTAAATCTTGTCGTTGACCATGCCGGCAGCCGCGTGGTTACGCGCTGTGGGCATCGGGTTGCGACTTTCCCACTTATTGGTGGCCGGATCGTAAACTTCATTGACATCCAGTGCGCGGTGCGGCCGCGCGGGATGTATGTCTACGGCTTTGGAACCTGGGTGTACGCCGGCGCCGCCGATCACGTAGATCTTGCCATTGTGCACGACGGCATTGGGGGAGCCGCGCTTGGTCGGTACGGGCGCCAGCGCTTTCCAAGTGTCGTTGGTCGGGTCGTATTCCCAAGCATTGTCGATGGGCACCCAGGAAGGTTTACCTTGATCCGGGTATTTGAATCCGCCCATCACGTAAATCTTGCCGTTCAACTCTGTCAGCGCTACATGGTGAGACGCCAGCGGCATGTTGTTCTTCTTGGTCCAGGTGTTGTTCGCCGGATCGTACTCGTAGACCATGCCTTTCGGCTTCCACCCCGGCGCGATGCCGCCGAAGACATAAAACTTGCCACCGGCGCCGATGCCGTACACTTCTTCGGCTGGATCCGGGAAATCAGCGGCTTTGCTCCATTTCTGGGCGTGCGCCGTAACCGAAAAAATCAGCGCAAGACTGCACGCCGCAAAAAAAGTACGCAGGAAACTGTGAAACGCAGACATGGAATCCTCCACTTATTAATTGTCGATGCAGTCCCGCGGTGATGCAGTACTGCAGCCCCTCGCTCCGTAACCAATCCTACGCTTCCATTACCCAATTGCAAGACATGCTGTAATCGTATCGTTCTACTCGTGTTTGAGTATGACTGGTACACGGATGTATGCCCCAAAATGTCGGGCGATTTCCAGCTGTTTCCTAAATGGTCTGGCGTTTCAGGAAAGCCAGCAGCATCGCCGCCATTTCTGTTTCTTTCGCCGACCAGTCCTCGGGCGGCACGACATCCACATCCAGATGGTCGGCAAACAGGATATTGAGCTCGGCGTCCGGCAGCAGGCGCGCGAGTGTTTCGCCGACTGCCTTGGGATGCGTGTT
>JBBKXO010000402.1:0-3576 GCA_037969525.1 Burkholderiales bacterium
TGGCGATCAGGCCGGCGACGTGGCGGTCACGTGCAACGCCGATCACGGTTTTGCCCTGATCCTGCAACCGGGAGATGGCGTCGGCATCCATGGTGAGGCTGGCGTCGGCGAGAAAGCGCGGCGAGCCCAGCAGTGCCGGGGCGCCATCGATCGTCGCCTGCACCCCTTTGCCGGTGACGGCGGAAAAATCCTGCATGTGCGCGGCTTGCACGTTGCGCTGACGGGCGTAGTCGAGGACCGCGCGGGCCAGCGGATGTTCGGATCCGGATTCGAGTGCGGCGGCGATGCGCAACACGTCGTCTTCGCTATAGCCGTCAAACGCGATGAGATCAGTGACGGCGGGTTTGCCCTGGGTCAATGTGCCAGTCTTGTCGACGACCAGCGTGTTGATGTGGCCGGCACGTTCCAGCGCTTCGGCGTTCTTGATCAGCACGCCGGCACGGGCGCCAGCGCCACTGCCAACCATGATCGCGGTGGGCGTGGCGAGGCCCAGCGCGCAGGGGCAGGCGATCACCAGTACCGCGACTGCTGGAATCAGCGCGGCAGTGAATGAACCGGCGAACCACCACCAGCCGACGAACGTCAATGCCGCAATCGCGACCACCACCGGCACGAATACGCCGGCAATGACATCGGCAAGGCGCTGGATCGGTGCCTTGGAACCCTGGGCTTCCTCGACCAGGCGGATGATGCCGGCAAGCGCGGTATCTGCGCCGATGCCGGTGGCGCTGCAGCGGAGCAGGCCCTGGGCGTTGATGGTCGCGGCATACACGGGGCTGTCGATGGTCTTGGCCACGGGCAGGCTCTCGCCGGTTAACATGGCTTCGTCAATGCTGGAGCTGCCTTCGATGACCGTGCCGTCCACTGGTACCGCTTCGCCGGGACGGACGACAAACACGTCACCCACGCGCAGATCGGCAATCGGGAGTTCAACGATTGCGCCTTCACGTTCAATGCGTGCCGTCTTCGGTTGCAGGCGGATCAGCTCTTCAATGGCGGCAGAGGCGTGGGCGCGGGCGCGTGATTCCAGCAGTTTGCCGAGGAACACCAGCGTGATGATGCTGACACTGGCCTCGAAATACAGATGCAGTTCATGGCCAAGCCCGAGCAGTACCACCACGGCACTGTAGACATAAGCCATGCTGGTACCCAGCGCGATCAGCACGTCCATGTTGGCGCCGCCGCCACGCAGGGCGTGGTACGCACCGACATAGAACCGCCAGCCAATCCAGAACTGCACGGGGGTGGCCAGCAGCAGTTGTGCGGCAGGCGGGAACCAGCCATGGCCAAGCCCGGAAAACATGCTCAGCATCAGCAGCAGATAGGGCAGCGTGAACACCGCAGAAATGGTGAACAGCCGCAAATCGCGCTGATAGATGGCGAGACGCTCGGCCTTGCGCGTGGCCTCGTCGGTCGACGTCGGTTCGCGGGCGTCGTAGCCGGCCTTGCGGATGGCGCTGATCAGGTCAGCGGTTGCCAGCCGTCCTGCGGGATATTCGATGTGCGCCTTTTCGGTGGCAAAGTTGACCGCTGCCTTGACGTCGGGCAGGCGGTTCAGTGTTTTTTCGATGCGCGCAGCGCAGGCGGCGCAGGTCATGCCGGTGATCGGCAGGTTGATGATGGCGGGCATGGCGGTGGATGTCGTAGTCGTATTCATGCGCCGCATTATATACCCCTGTGGGGTATATGTGCAAGCCCGTAAAAACAGCCGCAACAGCGGCGCACCCCGGTGTGTGAATTTAAATAATTGATTTTATTGGTTTTTTCGGCGTGCGCCGGATGATTCAGCAAGCTCGGGGCGATTGCGGAAATGGTTCAGCGCTTCGGGATTGGCCAGCGCTTCGACGTTTTTTACCGGCAGGCCATGCACCACGTTGCGCACGGCGAGTTCGACGATCTTGCCACTCTTGGTGCGCGGAATGTCCGCCACCTGTACCACCTGTGCCGGGACATGGCGCGGCGTGGTGTTGTCGCGGATCTGTGTGCAGATTTTGTCGATCAATGCTGCGTCCAGCACCAGGCCGTCGCGCAACCGCACAAAGAGCACGATGCGCACATCACTGGGTTGCTGCGGCGGCCAGTCCTGGCCGATGGCCAGGCTTTCAACGACCTCGTCGAGGCGCTCGACCTGGCGGTAGATTTCGGCAGTGCCGATGCGCACTCCACCCGGATTCAGCACGGCGTCGGAACGGCCGTGGATCATCAGGCCGTCATGCGCAGTCAGTTCCACATAATCGCCGTGGTGCCACACGCCGGGATAACGCTCGAAATAGGCGGCGCGGTATTTTGCGCCGTCCGCGTCATCCCAGAATCCAACCGGCATCGACGGAAACGGAACGGTACACACCAGTTCGCCTTTCTCCCCCTGCACCGGCCGGCCATCATCGTTCCACACTTCAACAGCCATCCCCAGGCCGCGGCACTGCAGTTCGCCGCGCCACACCGGCAGCACCGGGCAGCCCAGTGCAAAGCAGGCCACAATATCGGTGCCGCCGGAGATCGAAGCCAGTTGCAGGTCGGTTTTGATATCGCGGTATACGTAATCGAAGCTTTCCGGCGCCAGCGGTGAGCCGGTGGAAAGCAGTGTGCGCAGCGCCGACAAATCGTGTGTATGGCGCGGCGTGAGCCCGAGCTTGGCCAGTGCATCTATGTACTTCGCGGAAGTGCCGAACACCGTCATTTTTTCCTGCGCGGCATAGTCCCACAGCACGGCGCCTTTGCTGACAAACGGTGAGCCGTCATAGAGCAGCAGTGTGGCGCCGGCGGCCAGACCCGACACCAGCCAGTTCCACATCATCCAGCCGCAGGTGGTGAAATAGAACAAGCGGTCGCCAGGCCGTATATCGGTGTGCAGCACATGTTCCTTCAGATGCTGGAGCAGGGTGCCGCCGGCGCCGTGGACTATGCATTTGGGCACGCCGGTGGTGCCCGACGAAAACATGATGAACAGCGGGTGGTCGAATGGCAGTTGCTCGAACTCGATGGGCCGCGGCGGGTACGGCGCCATGAAGTCGTGGATGCTGATGGCCCGCGGAATGTCCGTGATCACCGGCGCACTGCAGGTATAGGGCACGATGAGTAGTTTTTCCACGGTGGGCAGCCGTGCCATGATGTCGCGCAGCCGCGGCAGGTTGTCGATGGTGCGGCGGTTGTAGAAATAGCCGTCGGCGGCAATCAGGATGCGCGGGCCGATCTGGCCGAAGCGATCCACCACGCCCTGAACACCGAAGTCGGGCGAACACGAGGACCACACGGCGCCGATGCTGGTCGCCGCCAGCATCGCAATGACGGTGCCGGGGAGATTGGGCAGGTAACCGGCCACGCGATCTCCCGGGCGGATGCCCGCTGCGCGCAGCGCCTGGGCGAGGCGGGAGACCTCGGTGCGCAGTTCACGGCGAGTGATGCGGCTCTTGATCTGGTTTTCGCCCCAGAAGACCAGGGCCGTGGCGTTGTCATCATGCCTGCCGGTCCTGCCCCCCAAGGGGACTTGCTTCGCGGCGCCCCCCAAGGGGACTTGCTTCGCGGCGCCCCCCAAGGGGACTTGCTTCGCGGCGCCCCCCAAGGGGACTTGCTTCG
>JBBKXO010000403.1:0-4028 GCA_037969525.1 Burkholderiales bacterium
GTGCGTGGTGGATCGCAGGATCGAAGTAAATCGTTGATCTTTTGGATAAATCGCTCATGGTGGGCAGCCTCTGATGATGCTTGGCATCATAACGTTATGACGTTGTAACGTCAAGATTCGGTCACTGTCCGTCACAAGCACTACAAGCGTATCCCGGATGAAACGCAGTGCCCCCAAGTGGACTTACTTCGGGCGAATACGGGGCAGTTCAAGCCGACTTTGTTTGAAGGCATAACCGCTGCGTAACGCATCAGGCCCTCAGGCAGCCTTCCACCGTGAAATGATCTGATCGGCGAGGTCGGTCAGTGTCGCTGCGGTAAGGTCCGGGATCGGCACTTCTGCTGCAGGCAATATCGCGTTGTGGGGGCGGGTAATCAGTGCACCGCGGCTGCCGGCGGCTTGCGCACCAATGGTGTCCCAGAGATGGCAGGCGACGAGGCAGAGGTCCCGCGTTTCCAAACCCAATTCCGTAGCCACCAGGCGGTAGGTCTCCGGGGCCGGCTTGAATTTCCGCACCGCTTCGACACTGAAAGAGCGTTCGAAGAATTTGCCGATCCCGGCGCGTTCCAGCGGCGTGGGCGAGGCGGCGCTCGCTGAATTGGTCAGCGTGACCATCCGGAAACCTGCATCGCGCAGCCGGGTGAGCGCCGGGACCACGTCGGGATGCGCCGGCATGGTATTCATCAGTTTTTTCAGTTCATCGATGTCGGCGTCGGCGACGGTGACGCCGCGGATCGCCGCGACCATGCGCAGGCTGCCCACGGCCAGTACGCCGAACGGCGTGTAGAGCCCCGACAGGGTCATGGTCTGGGAGTAGAGGATCAGTTGTGCAAACCACTCTCTCAGCACGGACGGGTCGCCAAAGAGGCGGTCAAACAGAGGTTCGAGCGTGGTGATGTCGAGCAGCGTCTCGTTCACATCAAACACGATGATCGATACACGATGGTCATGAGCCATGGGTCATCCTTTCAAGGTCGCTGGCAGTACTGTATTGCGACCGGAGCCACTTTACTTTGCGCACGCAGCCGCAACCAGTCCATATATTGACTACGAAAAGTGTAACGACGGCAACGGCTACTATAATGGGCGGCATCAGCAGCCCGTAGCAGGAGATCACCATGCCCCAGATCGCAGCATTCGACGACGTCAAAGCCGGACGCAAGGAACGCCAGACCCCTACCGGGACCGCATGGCGCACCAACTTCATCATGCCCGACGAAAACAATCCTGCAGCGCCGATGGCCTTTCTGGTTGAAGGTGTCCCCGGTCGCCAGATCCGTACGCATTTCCATGATCACGACCAGTACCAGGTCATCGTCAGCGGTGATGGCGTACTGGGCAAGCATCAGTTGCAGGTCAATGCCGTGCATTTTTCGCGGCGCCATACGCCTTACGGCCCCATCGTGTTCGGGCAGGGCATGGGCTTTCTGACATTGCGCGCGGAGAAAGATGCCGGTGCGCAGTATCTGGATGACCCGGAAAAAATGGCGAAGCTGAAGTCGCTGGAAAACCGCAAGCCCTGGCAGGCCACCGAGCTGCCGAAGTTCGAACCGGCAACCGCCGCTGCGGCCTTGCATACGTTTACCGAACTCAGTGACGAAGAAGGGCTCGCCAGTTTTTCAATGAGCGTGGCGCCCAATGCCAAAGCGCTGGCACCCGATCCGGTGCACAGCAACGGCCAGTACCTGATCATCGTCCGCGGCAGCCTGCATTACGAGGGCAAGGAATACAAGGCGCTGTCCGTGGCCTTCGTCAAACCTCAGGAAGGTGCTTTTGAACTGGTGGCTGGAACCGAAGGGCTGGATGTGCTGGTGCTGCATTTCCCGAAAGGGGTCGCGCAGTCGGTGCAGACGGCACCGCAACTGGCGAAAGACGTGCCCGGCACCCGCGTCTGGCAATGCATGCTGTGCTCGTTTGTATACGACGAGGCCAAAGGCCTGCCGCACGAAGGCATCGCGCCCGGAACGCCGTGGGAAGATGTGCCGGAAACCTGGTGCTGTCCGGATTGCTCGACCAGCAAGAGCGAGTTTCAGATGGCGGTGGTGGAGTAGGTAGAAAAGCTGAAGTCCTGCGCACTGTCGGCAGGAACTTGACTCTACGCGCTGGCTGTTTACTGAACAGCTTCAGCGCACGGCAGGCAGGGCGCCCGGTACCGTCCCGCGATGCCCCATCATTCTGAGCAACGGCACAGCAACTTCGCCAAACACGGTGATCAGAAGTTGAACCGTTCGACGCCGAAAAGTCCGATCAGTCCAATGACGATCAGATACAACGCGACGATATAGTTGAGCAGGCGGGGAATAACCAGTATGAGTATGCCGGCGATCAGTGAGATCAGGGGGCCGAGGGTAATGGTGGTATTCATGGTGTGCCATTTCTTTGTGAGAGGTGGGCTGCAATAAGGGGCTGTAATAAGGGGCTGCGACTATTTGCAGTCCTGCATTCATACGCAGAAACCGGTACAGCTTCTGTACGGTTTCACACAAAGAGGCATGGGGTTTGGTGCCTGGCGTGGCACCGGTTCACGTAGACTGCCGGTGCCGCATGCCGCTGCATGGCGGCATCAGGCCGACAGGTATTACGCGGCGTCAGTGGACGGTTTGGTCCTTGGTCTGAGGGAACAGTCGATCGTGTTCTTTCTTGACCACTGCGTAGCATTCGCAGACCCGCTGTTCCAGTTTTGGCCGGTCGAGAACGGTGATTTTTCCGCGACTGTAGGAAATAATCCCCGCATTTTGCAGGTGCCCGGCCGCCTCGGTGACGCCTTCGCGGCGCACGCCCAGCATATTGGCGATCAGTTCCTGCGTCATGCTCAATTCATTCGTCGGCAACCGGTCCAGGCTTAACAGCAGCCAGCGGCACAGTTGCTGCTCTACCGTATGGTGCCGGTTGCATACCGCGGTCTGGGCCATTTGGGTAATCAACGCCTGCGTGTAGCGCAGCGCAAGATGCTGCAATTCGCCACCCTGCGCAAATTCCTTTTTCAGCACCGACGCTTTCAGCCGGTAACCGTATCCTGCGCTTTGTACTACTGCACGGCTGGGCGTACTTTCCCCGCCCATGAACAAGGAAATGCCGACCAGGCCATCGTTGCCGGTGACCGCAATTTCAGCGGAGGAACCGTTTTCCATGACGTAGAGCAGCGAGATGATGCTGGTAGTGGGAAAATACACATAACCCAGCGTGCCGCCCGCCTCGTAGACTGCCCAGGCCAGCGGCAATGGCACGAGTTCCAGATCGGGCAGCAGGCGTTCGTAGTCCGTCTCGGACAACGCGGCCAGCAGGCGATTGTCCTTGGGGTTCTGTTTCGTGGATTCGGTGTTTCCGGTAGTCATGGGTGCATTCAAGTTATAGCCAGTGTGGATGCGAGATTGAGGATGCCAACCGCAATCTAGCTGCGCTCCTGAGATTAAGGCTTTAACATAGCACGGTATGTTCGTTAACGGACATATCGGTTTGAAAACCGGCTTCGATAATGCAAGCGTCCCTGGTCGCAAATGACGCGCTCCGCACATGGTTATTGGCGATTTACTGTCCCCGGCGGGAGTTTTTAGGGCCATATCCGAACTACATGCACTATGTTTGCCAGCGAACAGTTTAGTTTCGGGTGCCAGTGGACAATTCAGCTGCGACAGGTCGAATCGGGGACGGTGCCGGTGATCTGATTCTCGACGTGATGTGGACGCGGGGCGAGCGGCGAGCGGAAGAATTCGCTCATGGCCCATACCTGCATGTCCCGCTCATGTCCAGTAACTGAGTTATTCAGGACCACACCGCTGATAACCGTGGCTATCGCCTACAAATGAATACACCCGCGAATACACCCGCCGACCTCGAAGCTGTGCCGGAAAGTATCGAACTGGTCGCGGAGCCTGCGGCCATCCTGCCGGTGGTGCCGGGATACTTGCTCATGAGTTTGGCGGTCGGTGTCATGGCATTCATCGCACTCGTCGCAGCGCTCTATCTGGCACGCGCTTTCTTTGTGCCCTTGCTGATCGGCATACTCGCAAGTTACGCGCTGCATCCGC
>JBBKXO010000404.1:0-5765 GCA_037969525.1 Burkholderiales bacterium
GTGTGGGTAAGACCACGCTGGTCAATTCCATCGTCGGCTTCACCCCGCCGCGCCGCGGCACCATTACCTTCAAGGGCCGCGACATCACCCGCATCTCGTCATTCGAAACGGTGAGGCGCGGCATGGGGCTGGTGCCGCAGGGGCGGCGCGTATTCCCGACGCTGACCGTCGAAGAAAACCTCAAGGTCGCCGCCGGCGGCGACAACCGCCACGGCTGGGACCTGGCGCGCGTCTACGCCCAGTTCCCGCGGCTGCAGGAGCGGCGCGCGCAACGCGCCAAGACCTTGTCGGGCGGCGAGCAGCAGATGCTCGCCATCGGCCGCGCGCTGATGACCAACCCCGACTGCCTGATCATGGACGAACCCTCGGAGGGCCTCGCCCCCATCATCATCCAGGGCGTGTGGGAGGCGATTGCGCAGTTGAAGGCCGCGGGCCTGTCGATCCTGCTGGTGGAACAGAACGCGCACCTGGCGCTGAAGCTGGTCGATTACGTGCACGTGATGAGCAAGGGACAGGTGGTGTATTCGGGCAACCCGGAGGCGCTGCGCGCGGATGAAGGGGTTAAGTCGAATTACCTGGGGATTTAGGCGGCGCTGTTTCCGGTTGCGGTGCGGATCTGGACCGGGAACCGCACAATCTTCATGACAGCCAGCGGATCTGCTGCTTCTTCGTTGCGATTCTTCGTTGCAATTCTTCATTGCATTCCGTGGCACATCTGATAAAACCTGCCAAAGATAGTCCGGGAAAACTTACGTACGGCACAGCAGGGCATAGGGCGGGTACGCCTATAATCAGGATATGAAATCGAAAGGAACGAAGTGCTGACAAATTCTGTGTTTTCTGCAAAGCTGAACAATCCAGGCAAGGTGGCCAGCGGCAACCTGTTAATGCGCAAGGGGCGGCTGGAAAGCCCGATGACCTGGGTCGCGAAAACGATGCTGCCGCATGATGGTCTGGTGACGCTTGAGACGCGACACCTGGACGAGCTGCGTGTGGTGGCAAGGGAGCTCGCCGCGAACCCCCTGCCCACAGAAGCGTTGCGTCCAGACTATTTCGAGATGCAGGCGTGCCGTTCTTTAATGAATGCCGTGCGGAAGCAGCTCAACGAGGGCATGGGATTCGCCATTATCGACCGGCTGCCTATCGATGAATTCGACACAGAAACCAGCAAGAAGCTTTACTGGATCCTGATGAGCATGATCGGTGTCACGGTGGCCCAGAAATGGGATGGCACCATGCTCTACGATGTAATGGATACCAAATTGGAAACTGGGGCAGGAAACGGCGTCAGGTCCTCCAAAACCAATGCGGCGCAGGGGTATCACGTCGATAATGCATTCAATCTGCCACCGGATTTTGTATCTTTGTTTTGTCTGCAAACGGCCGTTGAAGGCGGAACTTCCGGCCTGATCAGTTTCGAAACGGTCTATAACATTCTCCTGGAACGATACGCGGATTTGCTGCCGCGGCTGTATCAACCGTTCTATTACGATCGCCAGCGTGAGCACGCACCGGGTGAGACCCTTACCCACGAAAAGCCCATGATTGAATACGATGGCAAAAACATTGCTTTCAATTTCTCACCGCGGATCATCCGGCAGGGATATGAATTGGCGGGCGTAGAGATGGATGGCCCTGCAAAGGCGGCGCTTGAGGCGCTGCGTGAGATTACGGAATCACAGGGGCTGGACAAGTCATTTACATTCGAACGTGGCCAGATTCAGATCGTCAACAACCGTCAGCTCGGGCATCGTCGTGCCGGCTTTACGGATCACGCCGAGCCTTCCAAGCGTCGTCACCTGGTGCGCATATGGATACGCAACAGCGGTCGCCCGTTCTACATGGGCTGATTTGGTGTGCACATCGGTGCACATCGGCCGTGATCGGCCCCTGAGTACGTGCTGCAATGACTTGTCCCCATGAGTAGCTACGCCGCCGCGTAGAGTCCGGCAATGCCGAAAAGATATGCCGAAAAGAGTCGGGCATGAAGTAACGATGCACGGTGACTTGCCCGTTTTTCCGTGGATTTCGGCGCACTGGAGGCGCTGCGCGCTGATGAAGCGGTGCAGTCGAATTACCTCGGGAATTAGGCAGCGCTGTCTGCGCCCGCGTCAGGCGTCTGCCACCGGTTGTTCGTAGAAGAAACACGGCGGCAGGAAAGCGGTTGCCACGTGGTCGATATCTGCCGCGGATACGCGGCATTGATGGAAAAGCTCCCGCCAGCCCTGGACTGTTGCGACGATATCGTCGATTTCCTTTCTGGCCGCTGCCGGCTTCAGTCCGAAACGTTCGCACTCCGACAGCAGGTTGTAGATGCTGGCGGTGCGCCCGTATTTACCGGCAACCAGAGCCAGAAAACGTCTATCGATGGCGATCATCGGACGCGGCACGAGATCGTAGGCGGGTGAGAGGCGCCAGCCACGTCCGCTGCGCAGGGCTGCATGGTTGCGCGGATGATCGTCGTCATTGGTCACGGCGGCATTGAACACCATGCGGCGGAACAGTTCGGCGCAGTCGCGGTCCGGTTTTTCGGACCAGCGGCGCAACTGGTCGGCGAGCAGCGGGTACGACCATTTTGCCCGATCGGTTGTGTTGTCATCCGACCCGAGCATGGTCAATCCACTGACCAGACCGAAACGCAGATAGCCACCGCCGTTTGTGTCTGTGTGCTGGCGGTCGAAACGCTGCAACATCAACACATCGGCGTTGCCGATGGTTTCCAGGCGTGCCATGCAGGTGTGCAGGCCACACTGACGGGCGAGTTCCAGCGTGGCGTATTCGACGCGCTGCTGGTTGTAGCGATCATCTTTCGACGGAAATTTGGCGAGCCATAGCGTATTGCCGTCTTCAACAGTGGCTTTGGGCCGCGCGCCGCCCATCGAGGTGCCGGGGTCGAGTTGTTCGAGCAGATGCTGTGGCACACGCTTGCCTGCTTCGATGGTGGCGGTGGCGGCGATCAATTCGGCGAGCTGGTGGGTGCGGTTGTAGCTGCGCTTCGGCGCGGGCGGTTCCGCTTTTAGGCCAAAGCTCAGGTTGCCGGCGCCGTCCTGCGGGCCGTTCAGCAGGTAGTCGATTTCGGACAGGTCTGCGGGCGCGCGATCAAGATGGTGTTCAATGACGCGCCGTCCCCAGGCGTCGGGGCTGGCGTCGCGTACGGCGCCGGGGATGCCTTTTAACTTGGTGAATTCGTAAACGGTGTCGCCGAGCGGCAGCTCGAACGGATCGAGTTCGACGGCATCTGCGCGCGCGAGGTAACGATCGCCGTAACGAAACCGGCCGACGTGGGTGCCGTCGCGCAGTTGCTCGACCCTGAGCAGGGCGGCGGGCACGGTTTGCAGTGTGCCGGGCAACTGGATGTAGACGTAGGCTTCGCGTTCAGAAGTCATATTTATTTTTGGCGCCGCGTGGTTTACGGATGCGCTTGGGCAGCCGCGAGGCTTCCAGCGTTTTGCCGTGGCTGTCGACGTCGGGGTCCGCCACGCCATCCAGCGTGTGTTCCAGGCCCAGCGCCCACAAGGTCATGACGTAGGCGCTGATGGATACCCCTGGCTTGCCCAGTTCCAGCGCGCCGAGTGTGTTGCGGTCGATGCCGGCCTTGCTTGCCAGTTCGACTATGGAAAGCTGGCGGCGAGTTCTGGCCAGCCGGATGCGGCGGCCCAGCTCTTTGACATATTGCGTGACGCTTGCCGGAAGTACAGGAAAATCGCCCATTTAATTAGGCCTTAATTTGTTTAACGCCTAAAATACTAGGCGTTTTGTTTTATGGAGTCAATCATTTAGCCTAAAATATTAGGCGTTAAATCGTTTAATGCCTAATAAATTAGGCTTTTACGGCGAAATTATATGTAAGTAGTTGATTATAAACATATTTGTATTTAGCTGGAATGACAGTTTTGGAGCAAAAAAGAGGCTGATTTTGTTTCAAAAAAGCCCGGCTCCAAGGTCATACATCAGGTCTTCACCAACACAAAGTGAGGGTTTACTGCAATCCGTCAACCGCAGAGCCACCGCGTGTTCCCCACGCTGACCGTCGACGAAAATCTCAAATTGGTCGCGGGTGGCGACAGCCGCCATGGTCGATAGGTGACCGCAGGCCATGCACCAATCGTGTCAACCTCACTACCCATATGTCGCCAGAATGCGGTTTTGGCGACACGTTTTCTTGACCTGTCGCTGCGGACGACATAAGCTGGGAACGTGTCGCAAAAATGAGGTTTTGTAAACATGACAACCAAGGCCCGCTGGGCGCCCGACCGCCCCTGGAATGACCTTCCCAAGCTGCCGCCCCAAGTGGATCTGGAAACCAAGGCGGTTCTGAAGCAATGCGTGAAGTCCCGCGCTGCACTGGGCGAACTGAAGCAGGCGGCAGCGCTGATCCCCAACCCGGCCATGCTGATCAACACCTTGCCGCTGCTGGAAGCGCGGGCGAGTTCCGAGATCGAGAACATCGTCACCACCGCCGACAAACTCTTTCAGCATGTGCAGGCCGACGACAGTGCGGATCCGGCGACCCGCGAGGCATTGCGTTATCGGCGAGCCTTGCTGGAGGGCGTCCAGCAACTCAAAAGCCGGCCACTCGTCACGCGCACTGCGGAAACCATCTGCACTCAAATTAAAGGTGTCGACATGGCGGTGCGCAAAGTATCCGGTACCGCCCTCACCAATGCCGCGACGGGCGCCGTAGTTTATACGCCGCCCGAAGGCGAGCAGCGCATTCGCGACCTGCTCCGCAACTGGGAGCAATTCCTGCATGAGGAGGAGGCGATCGATCCGCTCATCCGCATGGCCGTCGCGCACTACCAGTTCGAAGCCATCCATCCGTTCATCGACGGCAACGGTCGAACCGGCCGCGTGCTCAACAGCCTCTTCCTGGTCGAGCAAGAACTGCTCACACTCCCCATCCTCTACCTGAGCCGCTACATCATCGTGCACAAGGCCGACTACTACCGCCTGCTGCTTGACGTCACCCGGAAAGACGCTTGGGAAGCGTGGCTTATCTACATCCTCAAAGGCGTCGAAGAAACGGCCGCATGGACCACCAGCAAAATCGCCGCAGTGCGAAAACTATCCGCCGATACCACCAACTACGTCCACCGCACGCTGCCGAAAATTTACAGCCGTGAACTCATTGATGTGATCTTCGAGCAGCCCTATTGCCGAATCGCCAATCTGGTGGACGCAAACATTGCCGGCCGGCAAGCCGCTTCGCGTTACCTTAAAGCGCTCGTCGTCGCCGGCGTCCTTGTTGAGCGCGCCGTTGGCAAAGAAAAACTATTCGTACATCCGAAACTGATGAACTTGCTCACCCGGGACAGCAACACCATCAAGCCCTATACCTAGAGAGCATCAGGGTGGGTGCAACTCGTCAGTGCGACGACCGAGCTAAACGGAAGAAGCGGCAGGAGGCGATGCGCAGTTGAAAGCCGCGGGCCTGTCGATCCTGCTGGTGGAGCAAAACGCGCACCTGGCGCTGAAGCTGATCGACTACGTGCACGTGATTAGCAAAGGGCAGGTGGTGTATTCCGGCGAACCGGCCGCAATCGCGCCCAGTGCTGCGATCTGTCATTCGAGAGAATTTTAAAAATATAAATAAAATCAACTACTTATAATATTACGCATCGTGTGCAGTTCAGTAGCCCGGATCAAACGAAGTGCGCCCCGAAGGAAGTCACCTTGGGTGGCGCCCCGAAGGAAGTCACCTTGGGTGGCGCCCCGAAGGAAGTCACCTTGGGTGGCGCCCCGAAGGAAGTCACCTTGGGTGGCGC
>JBBKXO010000405.1:0-4656 GCA_037969525.1 Burkholderiales bacterium
TATGACGTGGTCAGCGGACGCAAGCGCTCCAAAGGCCACCAGCGGATGATCATCAACCTGCACCATCTCGAAAAACCGGTGATCGCCGCGGTACGCGGCCCCGCCGCCGGCATCGGCGCCAGCATGGCGCTGGCCTGCGACCTGATCATTGCCAGCGAAACAGCCTACCTGTTGATGGCATTCAAGAACGTCGGCATACCGCCGGACGGCGGCGCCATCTATTTCCTGACCCAGCACCTGGGCCTCTCGCGCGCCAAGGAAATCGTCTACAGCGCACGCAAGCTGCCGGCAGCGGAGGCCCGCGACATGGGGCTCATCAGCAAGGTGGTGCCCGACGCCGAGCTCGAAGCTACGGCGCTGGCGCTGGCGCGCGAAATCGCCGGCTCAGCGACCTATGCACTGACGCTGGCCAAACGCATGTTCCAGTTCATGTATGTGCCGACACTTGAACAGTTACTGGAACTGGAAGTCATGGCGATCGGCGGCGCGCGCATGACCCACGACCACGTCGAGGGCGTCACCGCGTTCAAGGAAAAACGCAAACCGCAATTCAAGGGAAAATAGGCGACATAACCACGCCATGACCGATTGGACAAAACAAACTCTCGCTGAAGTGCTCGCGGCCACCGCTGCTGCGCATGCGCAGGACGAAGCGCTGGTGATTGCAGGCCAGCGACTGACCTGGGCGGAGCTGCGCGACAACGTGCGCGAAGTGGCGCACAGCCTGCGCGCTGCGGGCATCAACCACGGCGACCATGTCGCAGTGTGCATGGGCAACAGCCTGGAATGGGTGATTTTCTTTTATGCCGCGGCCAGCATAGGCGCGGTGACCGTCCCGGTGAATACGCGCTTCAAGTCCGACGAAATGCTGTATTGCCTGAAGCAAGCCGACGTCAAACTGCTGTTCATTGCTGACCGCTTCCTCAAGATCAACTTCATTGAATTGCTGCGCGGCATCTGCCCGGCGCTCGACCGCACTCTGCCGGATGCCGCTCTGCCGCTGCTGCACACCGTGGTGGTGCTCGGTGAGGATGTGCCGGCCGGGGCTATCAGCTTCACCGACCTGATCGCAAAAGGTGCGCTGCACGAAGAGGCCTATCCGCCGCAAGTACATGCCGATGATGTGCTGCTGATGCAGTTCACATCGGGCACCACGTCCTACCCCAAGGGCGTGATGTTGAGCCACGACAACATGCTGCGCAACGCGGCGCATGTCTCTGCCCGTTTCAATCTCAAGGCCCGCGACCGCTATTACAGCGCGCGCGCGTTCTACCATGTCGCCGGCACCACGCTGTCACTGCTCGCAGCGCTGACCAGCGGCGCCTGCCTGCTGTCTTCGCCATCGTTCGAACCCGAAGATGCGCTCGCGACCATGTGGAGCGAGGAATGCACCCACACTTCGGGCAACGACACCATGTTCCTGATGATGCTGAATCATCCGAACTTTGAACAATACCCGCTGAAACTGCGCCACGGCTGGGTATCCTGTGGACCGGAAGTCTCGCGCCAGGTCATGGAGCGCATGGGCATGAAAGGCCTGTGCCAGGCCTATGGGCTGTCCGAAGCCTCGCCCAATGTCTGCATGTCGCGTTATGACGATGATCTCGAGAAACGCATCAATGGCTGGGCGCATGTACTGGATGACGTGGAAGTGCGCATCGTCGACCCGGCAACCGGCGCCATACAGCCGGCAGATAAAAGTGGCGAGATCCAGGTGCGCGGCTGGAGTGTAATGCAGGGCTATTACAAAATGCCCGAGCAGACAGCACAGGCCATCACGCCCGACGGCTGGCTGCACACCGGCGACCTCGGCATCATGGACGAGGACGGGCGGCTCAAGTTCCTCACCCGCATCAAGGACGTGTTTCGCGTCGGCGGCGAAAACGTCGCACCGGCCGAAGTCGAAGACGTGCTGCACCAGCATCCCAGAATCAAACAGGCGCAGGTTATCGGCGTGCCCGACCCGCGGCTGATCGAAGTGCCGGCCGCCTACGTGATCCTCAACGAAGGCCAGAACACCACGCCCGAGGAGATCATCGCCTGGAGCAGGGAGCGGCTGGCGAATTTCCGCGTGCCGCGTTACGTGCGCATCGTCGACAGCTTCGACGCCATCGGCATGACCGGCAGCGCGAAAGTGCAGAAAAACAAATTGCGGGCACAGGCGCTGATCGATTTCGGACTGCAGGACAAAAAAACGTAGCACGCTGAAACGGAGTACACGCATTGGATTTTTTTCTTGATCGTCCCGACGGCTGCAAGCTCTTTTATACCGTCGATGACTGCACCGACCCCTGGCGCAAGCCCGCAACGCTGTTGTTCGTGCATGGCCTCGCCGAGTCCGGGGAGGCGTGGCGTGCCTGGGTGCCGCATTTCTCGCGCCACTACCGCGTAGTACGCATAGACCTGCGCGGCTTCGGCCGTTCCACGCCGATGCCGGCCGAACACGAATGGAGCATGGACGAACTGCTCGACGACATCGAAGCGCTGATCCGGCACCTGGGCTGCGCACGCGTGCATCTGATCGGCGCCAAAAGCGGCGGCTCGATGTCACTGGCGATGGCGGCCAACCGGCCCGCACTGGTCGAGACGCTGATCGGCGTGACGCCACCGGTGCTGCCTGCGGCCGGTGTGGATGACTGGGTCAAGCATATCGAAGCCAAAGGCGTGCTCGACTGGGCACGCCACACCATGCAGGGGCGTCTCGGCAGCGCCGCCACTGCCGCTGAAATCAACTGGTGGGTGGAAAACCTGCAGGGCAAGACACCGTTGTCCACGCTGCAGGGTTATCTGCGCTGGGTACCCAAGCTCGACATCCGCGCCGATGTCGAACGCATCACCTGCCCCACACTGATCATCACCACCACCGGCAGCGGCCTGCGTTCGGTGGACGGCGTGAAGGCATGGGTGTCGCGCGTCAAATCCGCGCGCCTGCTGGTACTCGAAGGCGATGCCTGGCATGCCGCGGGCGCTTATCCCGAGCGCTGCGCAGCAGCCGCTCTGGCATACCTGAAGGAACAATATAAGTAGTTGATTTTAATCATATTTTTTTAATCAGCAGAGTGAAAGGAAGCAAGCCATGATTGATCTGATGAAACAATCCCCCCTCGGCGTTTACGTCGAGCACCTGAACAAAGGCGAGCTCGCCTACCAATTCAGCAAGGACGACAACAAGGCGTTCTTTTATCCGCGCGCAGTGGCGCCGGGCAGCGGCAGCAGCAACATCGAATGGCGCGTGTCGAAGGGGCTCGGCACCGTGTACACGACCACCGTCGCGTATTACAAGGGCGAGCAGCCGTTGAACGTGGCGATGATCGACATGGACGAGGGTTATCGCCTGATGAGCCGCGTCGAGGGCATCGACCCCATGCAGGTCAAGATCGGCATGCGCGTGAAATTCAAGGTGCATCCCGGCGATGACAAGGCACTGCCCTATCCTGTATTCACGCCCGCAGGAGATGCCAAATGAGCGGCTTGAAAAAGGGCAGCATCGCCGTTGTCGGCGCAGCAGAATCCGATCTCGGCCAGGTCGCGCCGAATACCTCTCCCGTCGATCTGATGGCGCAGGCCACGCTGCGGGCGCTGGATGACTGCGGTTTGAAACTCAAGGATGTTGATGGACTGTTCGTCGCCGCAACACAGGTGCGCATGGGCCCGATGTCGCTGGCCGAATACCTGGGCATCAAGCCCAAGGTATTCGACGGCACGCAGATCGGCGGCTCGTCATTCATGACCCATGTCGCACACGCGCAGATGGCCATCCAGTTGGGCCTGTGCGAAGTCGCGGTGATTGCCTACGGCAGCACCCAGCGCTCGGTGTCACGCGCCGCCGCCAGCCCGCGCGAATTCAATCCGTATGAATCCCCGTACCGGCCCATCCTGCCGATCAGCGCCTATGCCATGGCGGCAGCGCGCCACATGCACCAGTACGGCACCAAACGCGAACATCTTGCCGAAGTGGCGGTGGCCGCGCGCAAATGGGCGCTGATGAATCCCAAGGCCTGGGAGAAGGAACCGCTGACCATAGAGCAGGCGCTCAACGCGCGCATGGTGTCGTACCCGTTCACGGTGCGCGACTGCTGCCTGGTGGTCGACGGCGGCGGCGCCATCGTGCTGACCTCGGCGGCAAAAGCAAAAACACTGAAGAAAAAACCGGTGTATGTGCTGGGTGTCGGCGAAACCATTTCGCACGCCAACATTTCCAGCCTGCCCGACTTCACCGTCAGCGGCGCATCAGTCTCCGGCCCGCAGGCTTTCAAGATGGCCGGCGTCACACCGAAGGACGTCAAAATGCTGTCGCTGTACGACGCCTTTACCATCACACCCATCCTGTTCCTTGAGGACCTCGGCTTCTGTCCGAAGGGCGAAGGCGGCCGCTTCGTCGCAGACGGCGGCATCGCCCCCGGCGGCAGGCTGGCAGTCAACACCTCGGGTGGCGGATTGTCGTACTGCCATCCCGGCATGTACGGCCTGCTGGTGATGATCGAGGCGATCCGCCAGGTACGTGGCGAATGCGGCGAGCGCCAGGTAAAAGATTGCGATATATCACTGGCGCACGGCAATGGCGGGGTACTTTCCAGCCAGTGCACTGTGATCTTCGGTTCTGAGAACACATTATGAGCCGTGCGCACGATTGTCTCCGGGGTCGCATCCCCGAAC
>JBBKXO010000406.1:0-3244 GCA_037969525.1 Burkholderiales bacterium
GTACAGCGGAGCCGTCGCGCCTGTCCCCGCCCGCCATGCCCACCCGTGCGCGTCCCACCAGCGCCGGTCCAGATAGCCGCCGGCTTCGGTAAATTCAGCAAACTGCGCATTGGACACGGGCGTACGCGCCATCCGGAACGGCCGCACTTCCACGGCGTGCGACCATTTTTCATTATCGAACACAAAAGCTGCGTCACTGACTGCACCCAGTTGGAAACGTCCGCCGGCGACTTCCACATCACCGGTGCAGTATTCACCGCTGTCCTTGACCGGCGTCGGCGCAGGCCTGGGTTCCTCCGGATACGCCAATGTCTGCCGCGTATAACTCAGCGCTTCGCAGTGCATTTCTTCGTGAAATGCGCAAAGCTGGGTAAAGTATTGCAATGCTGGATCAGTGGCGGCGTTCTTCAGTCGCGATTGAACTGCAGCCTGCACTTCGGCCAGATAATCCAATGTGGCGGCAACGTCCGGTAGCGGCAGATCCCAGCGCACCGGGTGCGGCACCACTGATGAGTCGTAGAGTGCGTCCGCATCGGCCAGCAGACTGGCTTTCAGCACTTTTCCCTGCCGCAGACACCAGTGCTCCTGGAACCAGCCGAGGTGGCCTATTTCCCACAACGGTGGATTGACCGTGGCCAGCCTGGGCCCCAGCCACTGTGCAGCGGAGTATCCCTCGACCATGCTCAGCGTGCGTGTCCGTGCGGCATCAAGCATGGCGCTCAATGCTGGACCGGAAGTATGTGCTGTGGCAATCATCAGGCGGGCAGGTTTGCTATATTGGCCCCGAAGTGTATCCGGATACCCCGCTGATGAAAATTGCCTTGATAACACCAGCCGCCGCCAATTCACGGTATGGCAATCGCAATACGGCCGTGCGCTGGGCTCAGTTGCTGCGCGATCTGGGTCACCAGGTTACGGTGCAGGAGCAATGGAATGGACGTCGCGCCGATGCCATGATTGCCCTGCACGCCAGGCGCAGCCACGCATCAATTGCCGGTTTCGCCGAAAGCCATCCTGCTCACCCGCTGATCGTGGCGCTGACCGGCACTGATCTTTACCGCGATATACAACTTGACGCCAATGCCCAGGAATCGCTGGAACTGGCAACCCGCATGATCGTGCTGCAGGAAATGGGGCTGCGCGAACTCGCGCCCCGGCTGCGCCGCAAGACCCGGGTGATTTACCAGTCCTGTGATCCTATCGCCAGGCTGCCGGTGATCAAATCGTGCTTTGAGATTGTCGTCAGCGGTCACCTGCGTGCTGAAAAGGATCCTTTTTGCGGTGCTGCGGCACTGAGCCGGCTGCCGGCTGAAAGCCGCATACGCATTACTCATATCGGCGGCGCGCGCGAACCGGCGCTGGCGCGCGAAGCTCGACGCTGGATGCAGCGCGAGCCCCGTTATATCTGGCTGGGCGAACTGGCGCGCAGACATGCGCTGGCCACGCTGGCACGCAGCCGGGCCATGCTGCTCAGTTCACTTATGGAAGGCGGGGCCAATGTCATCAGCGAGGCACTGACAGCGCGGGTACCGGTTATCGCGACGCACATTCCGGGTAATGTCGGCATGCTTGGTCGCAGCTACCGCGGCTATTACCCGGTCAGTGATGCGGAAGCGCTGGCGCGATTGCTGATAAAAATTGAAACGAAAAAAGATTTTCTGGCGGGACTGCGCCGGCAGTGCCTGGAACGCCGCAAATTGATCAGCCGCAGCAATGAACGCCAGGCATTGCGGCAATTACTCGAAGAGATCGATATAACTAATTGATTTAATTAACTATTTAACTGCGGCGCGCACGGGTGCAAAACTCCGCCGATGGTGCGGCGTGGGTCCCAGACGGCGCAATGCCGCCATGTGCAGCGCAGTGCCATAGCCCTTGTGCCGGTCAAAGCCAAAATCCGGATAGGCGGCATGCAGTTCCAGCATCAGTTCATCGCGCGCGACTTTGGCCAGTATGGAGGCCGCCGATATCGCTGCTACAGTGGCGTCTCCCCGCACGATGGCACGCGCTGGCATGGCGACTTTGGGCACGTACAAGCCATCGACCAGTATCTCCACGGGTTGCGGTTGCAGGCGCATGACAGCGCGCCGCATTGCCAGCAGACTGGCTTGCAGGATATTCAATGAGTCGATTTCTTCAACCGTGGCGCTGGCCACCGCCCAGCAAATCGCCTGTGCCCTGATCTCGATGGCCAGTGCATCGCGGCGTTTTGCCGTCAGCTTTTTTGAGTCGGCGAGTCCGCTGACAGGCGATGGATCACCGAGTATCACTGCTGCTGCAAACACCGGCCCGGCCAGCGGTCCGCGCCCTGCCTCATCGACACCGCAGATGGTCAGCATCAGCCTGCGGCACCCGTAACATAGGGAATGATCGCTGTGGCAGCCCGTTCAGCGGCACCACACCGCAATTCCGTCGCCATGCGTGCAAAACGCTGCTCTATGGATTTGCGCTTATCGGCATCCTGCAGCAGGTCTATGACCGCAGCGGACAGCGCTTCCGGCGTTGCTGCATTCTGCAGCAGTTCGGGCACTATGAACTCTCCTGCCAGAATATTCGGTAATCCCACCCAGGGTTGATAGCGGCGCCAGTTCATCAGCCACCAGCTGACACGCGGCATGCGGTAGGTGATCACCATGGGACGCTGCAGGAGAGCGGCCTCCAGCGTAGCAGTGCCGGAAGCCACCAGCACCACGTCGGCCGCCGCCATGGCTTCATGGGCATGGCCGAACAGCAGCTTGATTTCGAGTTCACCACTTTCCCGGCGATACAAGGCTGCTTCAAACAATTCACGTGTCTGGCGGTTGAGCAACGGCACCAGCAGGCGCACTCCCTCTATATTTGCCGCGATTTTCTCCGCCGCTGCAACAAATATGTCTGCGAGGCTCTCCAGTTCGCTGACACGGCTGCCCGGCAGCAGAGCAACCACCGGCGCCGTGGCCGGTAATCTCAATGCAGCGCGCGCCTCCGCTTTTGAAGGCACTGCGGCCAGCATGTCAGCCAGCGGATGGCCGACATAACTCACCGGTATGCCGGCTTTCTCGTAGAGGGCTGTCTCAAACGGAAATACTGTCAGCATGCGAGATACCGCCTTGCGTATGCCGCGTATGCGCCCGCCCCGCCACGCCCATATCGACGGGCTGACATAGTGCACGGTGGGTATTGCGGCTGCTTTGAGCGTGGTCTCGAGATCGAGATTGAAGTCAGGGGCATCGATGCCGATGAATACCGCAGGTCGATGTTCGAG
>JBBKXO010000407.1:0-6798 GCA_037969525.1 Burkholderiales bacterium
GGCCCTCTTTTTTAAGTCGTGCGAACGTAGCGGCTATGCGGGACATTGGCGGATTCTTGTTTGCAGCATTAAAACTTGATGCCGGATTTTTCGGCGACGGTATGCATATCCTTGTCGCCCCGACCGGAAAGATTGACCAGCAATATTTGGTCCTTGCGCATGCGCGGTGCGATTTTTGCCGCATAAGCCAGTGCATGGCTGGATTCCAGCGCCGGTATGATGCCCTCGAGCCGGCATAGCTTGTGGAACGCCTGCAACGCTTCGTCGTCGGTCACCGCCACATATTCGGCGCGCCCGCTGTCCTTGAGCCAGGCATGTTCGGGACCGACACCGGGATAATCCAGTCCAGCGGAAATGGAATGGGTTTCGATAATCTGGCCGTTGTCATCCTGCAGCAGATAGGTGCGATTACCGTGCAGTACGCCGGCCCTGCCTGCACACAATGTGGCCGCATGCTTGCCGGTTTCCAGTCCGTGCCCCGCCGCCTCCACACCGATCAGTCTCACAGCTTCGTCGGGAATATAGTCGTGGAAGATACCGATTGCGTTGGAGCCGCCACCGACGCAGGCAAGCACCGCGTCCGGCTGACGACCTGCCATTTCCAGCATCTGCACTCGCGCTTCGCGGCCGATCACCGACTGAAAGTCGCGTACCATCATCGGGTAGGGATGTGGTCCAGCCACGGTGCCGATGATGTAAAACGTATTCTCGACATTGGTCACCCAGTCGCGCATGGCCTCGTTCAACGCGTCTTTCAGCGTCTTCGAACCGGACTCGACAGGCGTCACCGTTGCACCCAGCAACTTCATGCGGAAGACGTTTTGCTCCTGGCGCTTGATGTCCTCGGAGCCCATGTAGACCACACACTCCATGCCGTAGCGCGCGGCAATGGTTGCCGTGGCAACACCATGCTGGCCGGCGCCGGTTTCGGCAATCACGCGGGGTTTTCCCAGGTGCCGGGCCAGCAGTGCCTGGCCGATGACGTTGTTGATTTTGTGTGCGCCAGTGTGATTCAGATCCTCGCGCTTGAGGTACACCTGGGCGCCGCCGAAGTGCTCTGACCAGCGACGTGCATGGTAAACAGGGCTCGGCCGCCCGACATAGTGCTTGAGTTCGTAATCATATTCGGCCTTGAATTTCGGATCATCCTTGAACTGCGCATAGGCCGCCTTCAGGTCTTCCAGTGCCGAAATCAGGGTTTCGGATACGAATACACCCCCATAGGGACCGAAATGGCCTTTGGCATCCGGCAGGTCATACACTCGCATTGCGCACTCCAGTCATGAACGCTTCCATTTTCACGGCATCCTTGATGCCTTTGGCCGACTCCACACCACTGGACACATCAACCGCCCAGGGTCGCACCGATCGCACAGCCTGTTCAACGTTGCCGGCAGTCAGGCCACCGGACAGCACTACAGGCAAAGGCAGGTCGCGGGGGATCAGTGACCAGTCAAAGATGGCACCGGTGCCACCGCGGACGCCCTCAACCCAGGCATCCAGCAGCAGGCCCTTCGCCGTATGAAATTCCTCTGCGTATTGTAACAAATCGACCCCGGACTTTACGCGAACCGCACGCAGATAGGGCAAACCGAAGCTGCTGCAAAAGCCCGGCGTCTCGTCACCATGAAATTGCAGCAATTGCACCGGCGCGACAGCCAATGTGTCGCGCACAGTCTGCGCATCAGCGTTAACAAACAGCCCAACTGTCACTACGAACGGTGGCAGCGCCGTTATGATGCTTCGAGCCTGTGCCGGCAAAACCGCCCGCGGGCTGCCCGCATAGAACACCAGACCGATCGCGTGCGCGCCGAGCCGCGCGGCGGCAAGGCCGTCCTCGATGCGCGTAATGCCGCAGATTTTGACGCGCGCGGCCATCTTCGCTGTCATGTTTTTGACCATGTCACTCGATTTCAGCATAGGCCAGCTGCATGGCACCCAACCGCGGCACCGGCAGCCCCCAATGGCTCTCATATTCAACGCGCGCCAGATACAGGCCTGAAGCATCAAATGTCGGCGCAGCCTGCGAACGTTCCCGACTCAGCAGCACTGTTTCCATCCACTCCGGCGCATACCTGCCTTTGCCGATGTAGACCAGGCTGCCGACTATATTACGCACCATGTGATGCAGAAAAGCATTGGCGCAAAATTCGAAGATCACATAGGGTCCGCTGCTTTCAATGGATACCGCATGCATCGTCCGCACCGGAGATTTTGCCTGGCATTCGGCGGCACGAAATGCGCTGAAGTCATGTTTGCCGACCAGGTGCGCTGCCGCCGCACGCATTTGCGCGATATCCAGCGGCGCATGAAACCAGCCCACGCGACCATGGTCGGCACCCGGCCGCACTGCATGATTCAGCAGCACATACCGGTAGATACGGGAGTGCGCAGAAAATCGGGCATGAAAATCATCGTGCACCGGATGCGCCCAAGTCACCGCCATTGCCGGCGGCAACAACGCATTCACGCCACGCACCCAGGCGCTTAACGGACGTTCAACGTCACAATTAAAGTGCACGACCTGTCCCAGCGCATGTACGCCTGCATCCGTACGTCCGGCGCATATAGTGCTGACCGGCGCCCCGGCAATGCTGGAACAGGCGGCTTCCAGCCGGTCCTGGACCGCGCACCCTGCGGGCTGGGTCTGCCAGCCACAGAATCCACTGCCGTTGTATTCGACGCCAAGCACCATTTTCACTGGCGACCCCCAATTATTCGTCTACAGCACTCTGCAAAAAAAGAAACCGCGGCAGGAGCGCTGCCGCGGTTCAAGATGACGCCCCGACAGCCGTGGCTAGCCGAGTGTGCCGAGCAGGTTCTGAGCCTGTTCCTTCTGCTCGGCATCGCCTTCCGTGATGACTTCCTGAAGGATCTCACGCGCGCCATCATTGTCACCCATTTCCTGGTAGGCCTTGGCCAGATCGAACTTCTGCTGAACGTCGTACCAATGACTGCCCTTGTCCTCGCCCGCAGGCGCGGCTGCGGTGGATGTATCGTCCAGATCGATGTTCAGGTCACCTACATCAATCTTGAAATCAAGCCCAGCATCCGTTTCGGGAGCAGCAGCGGCAGGTTTTGCAGTGACAGGCGTATCGGCCGCAGGCAGATCTATATTGAAATCAATCGAGCTGACTTCGCCAGACCGTGTAGATTCCAGCGCGATGTCCGTTTCAGCGTCGCCTTGGGGCGCATCCAGATTGAAATCAGGCTCCGCGGATTCCGGCTCGGAGTCGGCCGCTGCTGCCATATCCTTCATGCTGCCGATTTCAGTCTCCTGGCCCGCCATATCTGCGTCCAGTGTTATGTCCGGTGTCCCGGCACCGTCGCCGCCAAGATCAAAGTCGAGATCGGTACCCACTGCACTGTCCGGGGGCTCGTCTGTAGCCGCGATGTCCTTGCCCGCCGCATAAAGCGGATTGGCTGAATCGAGCGCATAACCCAGCGCAGCCACCTTGATCCAGTTATCGCCGGCACCGCCGGTCAGCGTATTTAGAGACTCGGCTACGGTGCCGAATTTTGCGGCATCCTTGCGGTTGGCATAGATTTGCGCCAGCTTCACCTGCACGTCTTCACGTGACGGATCACGGTTCATCGCCTCTTTCAGAATTTCTTCAGCCTGCCCATCGCGACCATAGGCGATGTACACATCGGCTTCAGCCAGCGGATCCACTTCTTCGCTGACGGCAGCGGCAGCTGCGGGGACCGCTCCCTGTGTCGCTGACTCGGCAGCACCAGCAACATCATTGTCACCGGCGTCAAAGGTAGGCGCAATCTGTTCGATCTCGTCGTTGTCCTGCGCGCGGTCGCGGCGTCGACGCATCGCCGCAAAACCCAGTCCACCGAGCACCAGCACCGCGGCACCACCACCGATCAGCGGCAGATTGTCCATCACCATGTCCATCATGTCCGGTTCCGGGGGCGGAGGGGGCGGAGCTACAGGCTTGGGTGTCGGCTTGGGCGCCGGTTTCGCTTCGACAACCGGTTTTTCTGCCGGAGCCGCCATAGGCTCAGCAGGCTTGGCTTCCGTACCCTGCGCTTCGACCTTGGGTGCCATTGCCACCTCAGGCTTGGCGACCGGCGGAACGGCAGCGGGTGCAGTGTTTTCGGTTTTGGCTGCTTCAGCCTGCTTCTGGGCTGCGGCCAAGCCGGGGCTCTTTAGTTCAGCCAGCTTCTGCGTGTCCTTGATTGTTTTTTCGAGTTGCGTGATGCGCTCATTGGCTTCCGCAAGTTCCTTGGTGCGGGCCAGCAATTCTTCCTGTAATGCCAGTGTACGGGCAGCGCCGGCCAGCGGCTTCTCACCCTTGCCCGGCTCGCCCTTGGACAATTTGACGACGTCCTTGTTGTCGGTCGCGCCAGCATCGTCTACACGCGCGGTAATTTTGCCGCGCGCGGTATTGTCGCCTTCAGGTGCCTTGCCGGCTGTGTCAGCCACCCTGCCGCTGTATGCACGCCAATCTGCGACCTGTGTACGGTATTCCTTCAGCGCTTCTCCCTGGGAAACTGCAGCCAGTTCCTGGGCATCCGGCACGCGCAGGATTTTGCCTGACTTCACCAGATTCAGATTATTGCGGATGAATGCATCAGGATTGTGGCGATACAAGCCGACCATCATCTGCTCCAGTGAAACACCTTCGGGCTTCAGGCTGGCAGCAATTTTCCCCAGTGTTTCACCTTGGGCGATCGGTCCATATTCCTGCGCTTTGGATGCTGCAGTTGCGGCTGGAGGAGCAACCGGCCTGGACTCCGGCACCGCCGGTGCGATGATGGGGCGTGACTCAGGAGCGGCAGGTGCCGCGGCCGGTTCTGCAGCCATGATTTGCTGCTGACCGTATCCCGGGGGATCCAGCAGTGCGGTGTACTCGCGCAACAGTTTGCCACCCGACCATGTCAGTTCAATCAGCAGATCAATAAACGGCTCATTGACCGGGCGATTGCCGGTCACTTTGATATAGGACTGCCCGTTAGCACGCTTCTCGATGCTGAGCTTGAGTCCGGTAATGCTGGAGTTATATTGCAGATTGGCCTGCTGGTAAGCATCGACAGATGCAAGCCGCGCATTGAGATTGGGTAGTTCGTCGCCCCTGACGGCGACCAGGTCGATCTCCGCGCTCAGCGGCTGGCCCAGACCCGACTGTACGGTGAGCCGTCCCAAGCCTGCCGCGTGCGCCAGCAACGGCGCAAGCAGCAGCGCTACTGCCAGTGCTTTGCCTAGAGTTAATGTGCGCACTTACGGCTCCCGTATCGTTTTTTTGTGGGATAAGAAAGTTAGCATCAATCAGTTAGCCATGCAAGCTAACAAAACGTCGAATGTTGCTGTCCAACCACATATTTTTAAAGGAATTTCTGCAGTTTAGTCAAACCAGACCCAAGTCATCCATTTCAATGAAATCAAGCACTTACAGACGCCCGCTGCGTGGGCCGCCCGCGGGCAGCTGAAGCCGTGTTCAGCACGATGCGCAGCATCCGGCGCAAGGGTTCGGCAGCCCCCCACAGCAGTTGGTCGCCAACCGTAAACGCTGAAAGATACTCTCCTCCCATGGCGAGCTTGCGCAGCCGGCCGACGGGTATGTGCATGCGGCCGGTGACTGCGGCAGGCGTCAGTTCGCGCTCGCTGATTTCGCGTTCATTGGGTATCACGCGCACCCACTCGTTGGCCGACGCCAGGATTGCGCTAATCTCAGCAAGGGGAACATCCCTGGTCAGTTTGATGGTCAGTCCCTGACTGTGGCAGCGCATCGCGCCTACGCGCACACACAGGCTGTCGATCGGCGTCGCCGGCACTCCGAATGCACTGCCGCGTCCGAGAATCTTGTTGGTCTCGGCACCGCCCTTCCACTCTTCCAGGGACATGCCATTGCCCATATCCTGATCGATCCACGGAATCAGGTTGCCTGCCAATGGTATGCCGCGGAAATTCTGGGTGGGCAGCGAACCGTCAGTCTGTTTAGCCAGCACCTTGCGGTCAATTTCCAGGATTGATGACGCCGGATCGGCGAGCAGGTCACCGACCGCCGCATTGACCAGTCCGAACTGCGTCAGCAATTCGCGCATATGCTGCGCGCCGCCGCCGGAGGCCGCCTGATAAGTCATGCAACTCATCCATTCCACGAGATTCTCGCGAAACAGTCCGTGCAAGCCCATCAGCATGCAGCTGACCGTGCAATTGCCACCAATGTAATTCTTGATGCCCTGCTGCAAGGCCCGTTCAATGACCTCGCCGTTGACCGGGTCAAGAATAATGACTGCATCGTCCTTCATGCGCAGCGTTTTCGCGGCATCTATCCAGTAGCCGTTCCAGCCTGCGGCACGCAACTGAGGATACATCTCGGTCGTGTAATCACCGCCCTGGCAGGAAATCAGCACATCCATGGCAGTCAGTTCGACTACATCCTTGGCATTCTTTACCGCAGCTGTGGCACGACCGATGTCCGGCCCCCGGCTGCCAGCCTGTGAGGTCGAAAAAAACACCGGGTCTATCAGGTCAAAATCGCGCTCGTCCATCATGCGCTGTACCAGCACCGAGCCGACCATGCCGCGCCAACCGATTATGCCCACCTTCATCATAAATAACCTTTTAAATCAATAACTTATATCAAATCGCCGCAACCACTGCATCACCCATCTCGACCGTGCCGACCTTGCGCGCTCCAGGCTCGTCGATATCCGGCGTGCGGTAACCCGCTGCCAGCACACTTTTCACTGCCGCCTCGATCCGGTACGCCCATTCATCCTTGTTGAATGTATAACGCAACATCATGGCTGTCGACAGGATGGTGGCCAGCGGATTGGCAATAT
>JBBKXO010000408.1:0-2919 GCA_037969525.1 Burkholderiales bacterium
CCGCTGAACATCAGGTGCGCGACCATCAGCGTGGTGTCCAGCGGAAAGCCGACAAAATTCGACAGGTAGTACTCCTCCATGCCGCCCTTGGCCAGACACTGGTAGGGATGGGCAAAAACGAAGCAACCCAGTTGTTCTATGGTTTTCAGCACTTTGCGGAACTTCTTGTCGGCCAGCGGCATGCCCTCAATGGAAGTTGCCAATTCCACCGCCTTGAACTTGTGCTCTTTGACCACGCGCTCGAGTTCGGCAATGGCGGCGTCCGGGTCCTGCATCGGCAGGTGCGCCATGCCACGCAGCCGCGACGGATGTTTCGCCACCATCTGCGCGATGCCGTCGTTGGCGAGTTTCGCCGCTTCGAGACCCGCATCCGGCGATAGCCAGTAAAAATAAATGGGCGGGCCGACCGAGATCACCGACACATCAAGCTTGTTCTGGTTCATCCACTCGACCTTGACGTCGGCGTCGTAAAACTCGGGGCTCAACAGCGCGGGACGCCCGTGCACATCGAAGTAGCGCTTGCCGTCCTTCTCGGTGATGCTGGTTTCGAAACGCTTGGGGTCTTTTTCCATCGCCGCAATGATGGTCGGCGGGATGACGTGGCTGTGCAGGTCGTAACGCATGGTGTTCGGTTTCCCTGATTTAATAATATTTAATTGAAAAATCCGCGCTCATTTTACTGTCAGCAATGACCGCAATTTGCGCACATCGTGCACTTTCTCGATATTCCAGACGGTGTCGATCAGGCGCGTAGTGCGGCGGGCCCCGAGTATGGGCAGCAACAGGTCGCGGCTTTTGGCAGCGACCTCGGCGCGCGGCATCGGGTTGGCTGCGGTACCGCGTACGGCCTTGGTGTGGTGACGGAGGCGACGGCCGTCGCAGGTGACGATCTCGACGATGGATTGTGTGGTCTTCGCTTTTCCCAGTGCCACGCTGCCAGCGAGCGCGATGCGTTGCTTCAAGGCCGTTACTTTTGGATCGCGCACCCGCTTTTCGTCATGCGCCGAAGCGAACGTGATATCGCCGTCGAGCAGCATCACCGACGTCAGGTGCTGGATGTTGATGCTGGCCATGGTGCGCTGGTTCACGGTGCGCGCGCCCTGGTCATCGATGGTGATAATCACCTGCGCGACATCCCTGGCGCTGACGCCATGTTTTTCGATGATGTTCATCACCGCATCGATCGGCGCCTGGATCGGATAGCCGATGGCCCAGCGCTTGATCGAGGTGTTCATGATCTCGTAGGTGCGGCCGAGGCCGTGCACCAGTTTCCGCGGGTCCGCGGTCAGCCCGTGGGCATGGAAAAAACTGCGGTCACCGAAGAGTATGTCTTCGACACCGGTGAAGCGCATGGACGCCATCAGTGCGGCGGTGACGCCATTGCGCGCCGGCATGCCGCCAAAATCAAAAGCCTTCTCGATGTGCTCAATGTCGCGCGCCCAGCACGTCAGGCCCGAGGCCTGCTGCGCGGCATACGACAGCGTGTAGCGCGACTGGTCAGCATTCAACCTGAGTATCGCCGCTGACGCGGCAGCAGCACCGAAGATGTTGCCGAAGCTGTGGGTGGAATGGCCGCGCTCACGGAAACGCTCGATGCCCAGCGCCTGCGACATGCGCGCGCACACGTCGTAACCCAGCACCATGGCGCGCAGCAGCGCGGTGCCACCGGCCCGTTCGCGTTCAGCCAGGGCCAGCGCCGCCGGAATGATGCCGCAACCCGGATGCACCAGCGCCAGGTAATAGGTGTCATCGGTTTCATCGGCGTGGCCGTGCATGCCGTTGGCCAGCGCGGCATTGATCGCCGAAGTGACGATGGACGTGCCGATGACGGTCGCTTCCGCGATACCGCCCTGGGTTGCTATGAATTCAATCGCCCGCCGTCCCGGCAGCAGCCGCGATCCGGAGAGCATGGCCGCGATGGTATCGAGCAGATGGTGCTTGGCGCGTTCGGTGACTCCGGCCGGCAAGGCGCGGCGCGGTGCCGCAGCAATGTACTGCGCGAGCGTACGGGTCAGCGGCGTTACCGCCGCGTTGGTTTTCTTCATGTGGTCCTGCCAGTCAGTTCGGATCGATGCCGGCGGCCTTGATAACCCTGGCCCACTTGTCCGTTTCAGCCTTGATATACGCGGCGAATTCCGCAGGACTGCTGCCCACCGGTTCGGCGCCATCGTTCATCAGCCGCTTGCGTACATCCGGGTTCTGCACCGCACGCACCACGCCGGTGTGCAGTTTGCTGATGATGTCGCCCGGTGTGCCGGCGGGTGCGAGCACGCCGTACCACTGCACCGCTTCGTAGCCGGGCACGCCCGCTTCAGCGATGGTTGGTATGTCATCCGCACCCGGCGCGCGTTTGGTGCCGGTCACGCCTAGCGCGCGCAGCCGCCCCGATTTGATATGGGGTTGTGCCGACAGCATGTTGGGCATCATCACCGGCACATGACCGGCAATGAGATCGGTCACACCCGGGCCCGACCCTTTGTACGGCACATGCAGCATTTTCAGTTTGGCCAGCACCAGGAACAATTCCATCGACAGGTGCGGACTGGTGCCTTTGCCGGCGGATGCAAAATTGAGTTCTCCGGGACGGGCTTTGGCAAACGCGATGAAGGCTTTCAGATTGCGCGACGGCAGTGACGGATGAATCACCAGCACGTTCGACAGCGCCACGGCCTGCGAAATCGGCGCCAGATCCTTCAACGCGTCGTACGGCACTTTTTTGTACATCGCAGGATTGATCGCCAGCGTGCTGATGCCCATCAGCAGCGTGTAACCATCAGGCGTGGCACGCGCCACCGCCTCGCCGCCGATCATGGTGCCGGCGCCGGGCCGGTTTTCGACGATGACCTGTTGTCCGAGGAACTGCGTGAGTTGCGGGGCGAGTATGCGCGCGGAAATATCGGTGCCGCCGCCCGGCGATGA
>JBBKXO010000409.1:0-7797 GCA_037969525.1 Burkholderiales bacterium
TTCATGATCGTACGCATGACGGGCGCCGACGGAACCTTGCGCAAAATCGCTTACACGGAAATCACCAGAATCGTGGCCAAGGACACCGTTGCGCCAGAAAACAGACGCAGCGTACCGGCAGCCCTGCTCGACGAGAAAACTTGGCAAGATCGCACCGAGATGTCCCACTATGCCTCATCGGCCGCGTTGGGCAAATAGACGCCCAATCAGTAAATGCTGACGTTCTTGTCCGCCAGCAATTGGGAAAGACGCAGATTGGCTGTGGACAAGCGGTCAACCAGCAGCTCCAGGAACGCACCATTGAAGTGGTGCCGGCACAGTTCCGACGCCTGCGGCAGAGTCTCGGCGCGGATTTCTATAAGGACGATTTCTGTAGTTGATATCACGCTCGCTGAACGCTGGAATCTCTGCTTGCCGAGATAGGCCATTTCACCGAAACACTCCCCGGTCTTGAGTACATTCAGCAGCCTCCCCTGCTTGCGCACCTCCACTTCGCCGCCGGCCAGTATGAAAAATGAAGAGCCGATATCGCCTTCCTGGATAAGTTCGGATTCACGCGGCAGGCGATGCCACTTTGCCAGGCGCAGCACCTCCCATAGTTCGACATCACTGAAGTTACGAAAAAATTCCAGCTTGCGCAGCGTGTCGAATTTCTCTGCTTCGGGCATGCTATCGCCACGCGACTTGACCTTGGATTCTCCCGGCACGTCCACAAGGTCGCCGGCAAGTTCGCCCCAGGTCTGATAACGATCCGCCGTATTTTTCTGCAGCATGCGCAGCACTATGGCATCGATTTTCGGTGGCACTTCGCTGCGCAGGCGGCTGGGTGGTGCGGGATCCACGTTGATGATCTGATAAATGATGCTGTAATTGTTGGTGCCGAGAAACGGCAGGCGTCCGGTCAGCATCTGATAAAACACAACGCCCAGAGAGAAAATGTCCGTCTGATACGTCAGCGATTGTTCACGCACCTGCTCCGGCGACATGTAGGCCGGAGAGCCGACTCCCGTGATCTGTGTCGAGTCACTGGCTGCATTCAACGCGGCTCCGAAATCTGAAATCTTGATGTCGGCCTCGCCCGCCAGCAATATATTGGCCGGCTTGATGTCGCGATGGATCACGCCTTCCCGTGCGGCATAATCCAGCGCCCGGGCACACTTGTAGATGATCTCAAGCACACGGGTCACCGGCAGCAGATGGTCGGGTCGGGAATACGGTTCCAGCGTCGAGCCGTCTACATATTCCATGACGATATAGCTCGCCTCCGCATCGGACACCGCGTCGTAAATGGCGGCGATGTGCGGATGCGACAGCTTGCCTGCGAGCGATGCCTCGGTCACGAACAGCTTGCGGTATCGCCGCCCGTACTCATGGTCCCCGAGCGCATCCGGGAATACCACCTTGACCGCGACCTCACGATTCAGGAACGGGTCATATGCCTTGTAGACCACACTGGTGGCACCGCGGCCGAGCTCCTTGATGACCTCATACTTGCCAAACTTCCGCGATTCGGCGGGTGGCGGAGCGGTGTCTTTGCCGATGTCAGTGCTCATCCCGCAAAAATAGCACTAAATCGGGGCAAACGGCGGCCCGCAAATTATGCGCCCCTCAGGCCCGATCATTTGCGCTTGCGATCCTGCTCGGCCTGCAACCGGCGCAGCTCACGCAACCGGGCCTCGATCGCGGAAAGCTGGTAAAAATCACCGCCACCGGATTTCAATGCGATTTGCAACTGTTCAACGGCGGCACCGATCTGTCCGGTGCGCACATAAGCTTCGCTCTGAGCGCGGTGCTGCAGCAATAGATTGCCCTGCGCAGCATAGGCCTGGGCTTGCAGCCGGTAGAGCCGTGCGTCCTGGGTCTGTGTCTGCAGCCGGCCGTCGATCAACTGCAAGGCCGCGGCAGGCTGCCGCGCACGTAACAACTGCTCGGCAAGTCCGTAAAACAGCGCGCTGGAGCCGGGGTACGCGCGTCGGGCATCCTGATAACAATTGAGCGCCTTGTCCCCCTCGCCTGCCGCATCGGCGAGCCGGCACGCCAGATTCTCAATGATCGCGCTTGGCGTCTTGCGCAAAATCGTGAGCTCGCGCTGCGCACGGGAAAAGTCACGCAGGCGCATCAGGCTGGTCACCAGACCATACCGGCCGGCATCTTCTGACAAGAACTTGCGTTCAGCCAGACTGGCCTCAAAGTAAGCGACTGCTTCGCGCGGCGTATCGTTTTCTGCGCGCAATTTCGCACGGATCAGCTGAAAGTCCAGACCGTCCGGCACCTGCCGATAGGGCAGATTCTCGATGCGACCCTGGATGTCGGCAATGCGCTCATAGGTCAGCGGATGGGTACGCAGGTACGACGGCGCACCGCCTTCGTAAATGCGCGTGGCGCGCTGTAATCTCTCGAAAAACACCGCCATGCCGCGCGGATCAAAGCCCGCGCCATCCAGCAGCTGCAATCCGACCCGGTCCGCCTCCCGTTCATTGTCTCGCGTGAAATTGAGCTGGCTCTGGATGACACCCGCCTGTCCAAAAGCCATTGCGGCCTCGCCCACCTGGGAATTGGAACGCGCGGCAAGTATGGCAACCGCCAGCGCCGCGATGGACATCAGATTGCTCTGCCCCTGCTGATTGATCATCCGCGCGATGTGCCGCTGTGTCACGTGAGCGACTTCGTGGGCGACCACCCCCGCCACTTCCGACTCACTCTGCGCCGCAAGTATCAGCCCGGAATGGATGCCGATGAATCCACCGGGCAGCGCAAACGCGTTTATTTGCGGGTCACGGATCACGAAGAACTCGAATTCCTGCCGCGTGGAATTGCTGCGCGAGGTCAGCCGGCTGCCCAGACTGTTGACGTAGTCAGCCACCTCTGGATCATCCAGGTAACCGGGATCCCGGCGGACTTCGCGCATGATGCTCTCCCCGAGGCGGCGTTCGTCTGCTGGAGAAAAGGCCGCTGCCGACACGTCACCCAGCTCGGGCAGGGTCTGAGCCAGCACACGGGGCACGCAAAGCAGGATAAGCAGCAAAACGAGGCGATAAATCATGATGCTATGATAATTCCGGCATTCAGGAGTTCCTAATGAAAAAACAATCTGTTACAGACGCTTTGACGCATTTTGATGCGCGCGGCCAGGCCTGGATGGTCAATGTGGCGGACAAAGCGGAAACACATCGGCTGGCACGGGCAACCGGGCGCATCAGCATGCAACCGGCAACCCTGCGCCACATCATTACCGGCAAGGCAAAAAAAGGGGATGTGCTCGGCATTGCCCGAATTGCAGGTATCCAAGCATCCAAACAAACCTCCAATCTGATACCACTGTGCCACCCGCTGGCGCTGACCAAAGTGGAAATCGATTTCGTCATTGACCGGCGCAACCATGCAGTCACCTGTACGGCAACCGCCGAAACCGTAGGTCGCACCGGGGTGGAAATGGAAGCATTAACCGCCGCAAGCATTGCGCTGCTGACCATATACGACATGTGCAAAGCCGTGGATCGCGGTATGCGCATAGAGTATGTCCAGCTCGATGAGAAGCGCGGCGGGAAATCAGGCATCTGGAAGGCGAAACCACGGCGACGCTGAATAAGCCGTAACATGCGCCGCCATAAGATTTTCCAATGACCGGATTTGCAACTCAAATAGAAAATTGTTGATGGACAAGCACCGCCAGGTTGGCTACGATCAAAAACTAAAGCGTCAGCTTAGATTTAGTTGTGCGGCAAATGGCATTTTGACGACCATCGTTTTAGCGGCCATAGATCGGCACTTGATGCCGCCTACATCATCATTCAACAGGAGGAGTTCGTATGAAACAGTTACGCCGTAATTTCCTGAAACTGTCGGGGGGAGCCGGTGCAATGGCCGCCGTCGCGGCCGCAGGACTGCTCAAGGCAGGATCTGCCTGGGCTGCACCATGGAACAAAGGTGCATTTGAATCCAAGGCTGTGGCCGATGCCCAGAAAAATCTGGGCGCTACCAGTCTGATAGAGAGCAAGGACATCATCATCACAGCGCCGGATATCGCCGAGAACGGCGCCACCGTACCTGTCGCCGTCACCAGCAAAATTCCGAATACTCAGAGCATCTCCATCATTGCTGAAAACAATCCGTTTCCGCTGGCGGCGACCTTCGAAATCATGGCCGGCGGTGAAGGTTATGTCTCGACGCGGATCAAAATGGGTAAAACTTCGGACGTACGCGCGATCGTCAAGGCCGACGGCAAGTTCTACACGGCCACGAAGGAAGTCAAGGTCACCGTCGGCGGCTGCGGTTAAACAGCCATAAGCCTGAATAAACACCGATAAAGAATAGGAGCAAGAAATGGCTGACCCGATGAAAATCCGCGCCACCCTGCAAGGCGACACCGCAGACGTGCGCATCCTGATGCGGCACCCGATGGAAACCGGCACCCGCAAGACCTCGTCCGGCGTGGTGCCCCTGCATTTCATTCAAAGCGTGATCGTGCAACACAACGGCAAGACAGTACTCGACGCGCAATGGAGCCAGGCCATCTCACAGAATCCTTTTCTGGGCGTGCGCGTCAAGGGCGCCAAGTCCGGGGACAAGATCAGCGTCACCTGGACTGACAACAAGGGCGATAAGCGCACCGACGAGGTGGCTGTAGCCGCGGGATCATGAACTCTCTGCGCAGCCAACCCGTTTAATACCAATAAAGAAGGAGGAGATTATGAAAAAAATGCGCGGCATCGGCCTGGTGGTTTTAAGTGCTGTCGCCTTTCTTGCCGTAGCGCCGCCCGTCATGGCGCAGGGCGATCTTTCGGTCGGCCGCAAGATGCTGAACGAGGACAACCCTGGCGACCTGTGGGTAGACATCGGCAAGGAATTGTTCTATCAGAAGCGCGGCCCGAAGAAGGTTTCTCTGGAGCAATGTGACTTTGGCATGGGGCCGGGCAACCTGCCGGGCGCCGCAGCACGCATGCCCCGCTATTTCGCCGACACCGACCGGGTTGAAGATATGGAGTCGCGGCTAATCACGTGCATGACGAAACTGCAGGGGTTTGACAGCAATGAACTGATGAAAAAAGCGATCAGTTCGCCGCGCAGCAAGGGCTCGGACATAGAAGCCCTGGCGCTGTACGTCACGTCCCGCTCCAACGGCATGAAGATCAATGTCACCCTCAGCCACCAGAAAGAATACGACGCCTACAAGGCTGGCGAGTACATTTTCTACCGGCGCAACGGCCAGACCGACTTCGGTTGTGTGCAATGCCATGGCGAGCCCGACAAGCGCATACGCCTGCAGGACCTGCTGCACATGACCGTCAAGGCAGGCGCTCAGGAAGTGGCGTCGACCTGGCCGGCCTATCGCGGCGCGCACTACGTCGTGCGCACCATGCAATGGCGACTCAACGACTGTGTCTGGCAGATGCGCCTGCCTGACCTGAAATACGGCACGGACTATTCGATCGCCTTGACCACATTTCTCAACCACCGGGGCAATGACGCAGTAATGCAAGTGCCCGGATTTAAACGCTAACAGGGGGAAGAGATGAAAACGACATGGATCAAGTTGTCGGTAACCGCAGTTGTCGGATTGATGATCGCCGGCTGTGCAACCTATCCCGATCGGGCAACGACGAAACAGATGGCGGAGAAAATGGTGTTCGATGCCTTCTCAGCATCACCCGAGCACATGAAACGCCTGGAACAGGACCGCTCACAGCAGATCTGCAGCAAGATTGGTGATGAAAAACTGTCTCAGGCGGAAGCTGCCGAGATCGTCAAGCTGGCTCGTGCATCAATCAAGTACCCGGCCTCGGGCAAGCTGGTGGGTGACTGGAAGAACGGCGACAGGCTGGCGCACAACGGCGCCGGAGACCACATCCGCAACGGCAAGGAAGAAAGCCGCAAGGAAAACGGTGCACTGTGCCAGAACTGCCATGCCCTGGCGCCCGGCGAAATCAACGTCGGCAACGTGGGGCCCAGTCTGACCGGATACGGCAAGCAGCGCGGCAACTCTGAAGCTATTGCGAAATACACCTACGAGAAAATCTACAACGCCTGGGTGTATTTCCCGTGCTCGAACATGCCCCGGCTGGGTGCCACTGAGCACCTGACCCCGGAGCAGATCGTCGATGTAGTGGCCTTTCTGATCGACCCGCAGTCGCCGATCAACAAGTAGCCGGCTTTACCGCAACAAACCGGAGGCTTGGGGAACCAAGCCTCTTTTTTTCGGAGTCAAAACTCATGCACCTGTCTCGCCGGGAATTTCTGCAGATCATGGCCATCGCCGCGGCCCAGGGATTGCCCCTGGCCAGCGGCAAAGCTTTTGCTGCCGCACAAAGTGGTGACTTGTACGCGCTAGGCAAACCGTCAGGCAATGTCACGCTGATGCATTTCACCGACTGCCATGCGCAATTGCTGCCGGTTTATTTTCGTGAGCCGGATGTAAACATCGGCATCGCCGACGCCCGAGGACAACCACCGCATCTGGTGGGCGAGGCCTTGCTGAAGCATTTCGGCATCAAACCCGGAACGCGCGACGCGTATGCTTTCACTTACCTCGATTACGCCGAAGCCGCGCGCACCTATGGCAAGGTGGGCGGCTTTGCCCATCTTGCGACACTGATCAAGCAGGTACGCGCACAGCGTCCGGGAGCCCTGCTACTCGATGGCGGCGACAACTGGCAGGGGTCTGCCACGGCGCTGTGGAGCAATGCCCAGGACATGATCGATGCCTCGAAGCTGCTCGGTGTCGACATCATGACCGGCCATTGGGAGTTCACTTATGGGGCCAAACGGGTGCAGGAAGTCATGGCGAAGGATTTCAAGGGACAAGTCGAGTTTCTCGCCCAGAACATCCGCACCGTCGACTTTGATGACCCGGTTTTCAAGGCCTACACGCTGCGCGAAATCAACGGCGCACCAGTGGCCATTATCGGCCAGGCGTTTCCCTATACGCCGATCGCCAACCCCAGGCACATGGTCGCCGACTGGACTTTCGGCATTCAGGAAGAACGGCTGCAGCGGGTCGTCGAAGAGGCCCGCAAGAAAGGTGCACAGGCGGTCGTGCTTTTATCCCACAACGGCATGGATACGGATCTCAAGCTCGCCTCCCGGGTCACGGGCATCGACGTCATACTCGGCGGTCACACCCACGACGCCGTGCCGCAGCCGGTTCCCGTGAAAAACCGCGGCGGCACCACGCTGGTGACCAACGCCGGATCCAATGGCAAATTCCTCGCCGTGCTTGACCTGGACGTGCGCGGCGGCGCGGTCAAATCCTCACGCTACCGCCTGTTGCCGGTATTCGCCAACCTGCTCGACGCCGATCCGGCCATGGCCGACCTGATTAGAAAACACCGCGCTCCCCATGAAGCAAAGCTCAACGAGAAGCTTGCCATCAGCGAAGGCCTGTTGTTCCGCCGCGGCAATTTCAACGGCAGTTTCGACCAGCTGATACTTGATGCCCTGCTTGAAACCAAGGATGCGGAAATCGCGTTCTCACCAGGCTTCCGCTGGGGCACGTCGATACTCCCGGGCGAGCCCATCACCCTTGACGACGTAATGAGCATGACCGCAATCACCTATCCGTCGGTGACGACCAGCAACATCAGCGGCGAAGCGTTGAAGAATCTTCTGGAAGACATCTGCGACAACTTGTTCAACCCCGATCCGTACTATCAGCAGGGCGGCGATATGGTGCGCATTGGCGGCATGATCATCGCCTCAATCATCCTGACTTCGTTCTCAACGGTATGCACAGCAGCCTTAATTGCTCAAGACGGCTTGTTGTTCACCCCCAAAGTATACAAAGAGATTGCCGCTGTGATG
>JBBKXO010000410.1:0-12556 GCA_037969525.1 Burkholderiales bacterium
GCGTAATGCCGGCGGCCTAGCGCGACTCAACGCCGCCGGCGGACCACCCATCTGCATGATTGAAGGTTATGCCTATGCCGGCGCCAGTTACACGATGAGCCCGGGTGATGCTCTCTTTCTGTTTACGGACGGGGTCAGTGAAGCTATGGATGTCAATGGCGTACTTTACGGACGTGATCGGCTGTGTCGTCTGCTCGAAGGATTGGATTCGTCAATTCCCTGTGCAGGAATCATTGCAGCAGTACAACACGACCTGCGGGATTTTGGCGCCGTCGAAGAACGGGCCGATGACATTACGATGCTGGCGTTGCGCTGGCGCGGGCCGGCGCCATGAAACTGATCAGCGGATATTGATTTCGACGCGCCGGTTGCGGGGCTCCGCCACTTCGTCGGCGGTCGCCACCAGTGGCTCACGTTCACCGCGCCCCGCCACACTGATAGCGCGTTCCGTCACACCGCGCTGCAGAAAATCGGCACGGACCCGCTCCGCACGCTGCAGCGACAACTTGTCGTTATATTCCAGCGCCCCCACACGGTCGGTATGACCGATCACCGCAATATCTGCTGCGGGTCGCTTGGTCAGTTCGCGCAACATCGTTTCGATAATCTGGCGTGATTCCGGCGTGTATTCATCGCTGCCTTCGAGAAAATACAGCGTATACGAAACCGGTTTCAGCGGCAGCGCCTTGATCGTGCTGCCAAAAATCTGTTCTACCTGGGCGGGGCTGCTGCTGGCGACCACCGGCGCACTTCCGCCGCTAGCTGTGGCGGAGGCATAGGCGCTGTCGATGACAGTTTCACCCTGAGTGGACTTCACGCTGACAGCACCCACCTTGCCGCCCGCATCAGGAACAAGAATGACCGTCGTCTTCGGTTGTGGAGGCGGCGAATCCGACAGCAAGTATGCCGCCACCGCCAATCCTATGATTAGGATTATGCTGCCGAGCTCATTCAGGCGCATTTTTTTTAATGCCTGATATCACTCGGTGACTTTAACGTGGAACTCCGTGCCCCGGGCGCCAAGCACCGTACCCGGAGTAATTACCCGTACCGCATCGGGTGACTGCTTGGCAAGCTTGCCCGACACCATTGACAGCGTGCCGCGACGCAGGCCGGCATCAAACTGCCCCTGGTGGGTCGTGGAGTTAAAGGCATAACGTTCGATTACCAGCACGCTGTTTGGACCCGCCGACAACTGCGTGTTATCGAGCATCGTGATGCCGACTGCGCCATCAGCTCCCGTGCGCAAGGTATCAGACTGCTGGACGCGCATTCCAGGTGCGGCCGCGAGACTCTGGCCGCCACGTTCTATGGTGACCGGACCGTTGACAACCTTGATCTGTCCCGCATTTTCAGCCGCCATTACCGCCCAGGCGGATGACAGCGCAACTGCCACTAGCAGGTGTTTTACGATTTTGTTCAGCATGATCTGCTCCCCGACAAGATTCGATTCGGACCCAATTTCGATGACAGGGTGATTATAATCCCGACATCAGCTTAATGTGCCAGCCGCGATTTGCGGCCCGCTATATTCGCCCATGTCCACTCAGCCCCTGCACCGTTTTCTCGCCAGACTGGAGGCTTTTGACGCCATCCGGGAACAGCTGGAAATCAGCGTCTCCACTCTGAACTGGCCTCCGGATGATATACACCGCTGTACGCTGATACTGGAAGAACTATTTACCAATTCCGTGAAATATGGCACACCCGAGGGTCCGGAAACCCATGTTTATCTGGGCATAGTGCCTGCGGCAGACCGGTCCATTGCGCTCACTTACGAAGATCGCGCGCCGCATCACAATCCGTTTGCCGATATATCAACAGCTCATACCAATCCAAACATGGATATGCGCCGTGTCGGCGGACTTGGTGTGCCGCTGATACTCAGACTGACCGAAGACGCCCGTTACACCGAGTTGGCGAAAGGCAACCGCATTACCCTGGTATTTAGACCGCGCTGAACATACTGCCAGCAACAGCGCTGCAACGCATCACCCGCTGGAACACAATCAAACCAAAAAACGGAGGAACCGTGATACGCAAGCTGAGAACAGAACGCGACAACCAGCAGTGGATGCTCGATCTGGCGCTGAACATGCGCGGCCGCGTGCAGAATTTTGAGCGCGACGACATCGAGGTTCCCGCCGGCAAACGAGCCCGCAATTACCGCATGCTGCCCAAGGTGTGGCGTGAAGCCGGAGAGCGCAACGAGCGACTGGCGAAACTGGCGCAGGCGCGCGGCGCCAAAGCCAGCGCAACCTACCACTACGACCATGCCATCGAGGCCTACCGCATGGCGCAGCATCCGATTTACTTCGACAACCATCCGGTCAAGAAGCAGCTCTATCGCAAACTTAATGAAATGGTCGACCGCCGCACGCAGACTGCGGACTATCCGATTGAGCGCGTGGAAGTGCCTTTTGACGACGGCACCACCATTTCCTGCCTACTGCATCTGCTACCCGACCGGCGCAAGGCGCCGGTGGTGATTTATGTGCCGGGCATGGACCAATCGAAGGAGGTGTTTCCCAAGGCTTACCACAATATCGGCCTCGCCCGCGGCTTTCACGTGCTGGCGATGGACGGCCCCGGCCAGGGCAACTCGAACCTGCAGAAAATCCGCGCGGTCAAGGATAACTACGAGCGCGCCGGCGCCGCAGTCATCAGTTATCTGCGCAAACGCCCGGAAGTCGACAAGAACAAGATCGCCATCTACGGCATCAGCATGGGCAGCTACTGGTCGCTGCGGCTGTCGAGTTACGATCACCGCGCAGCGGTGGTTGTGAGTTCGGTGGCCTGCTTCAATCCTAACAACACGATCTTTACCCAGTCGTCGCCACGCTTTAAACAGATGTTTATGTACATGGCGGGATACGACGACGAAGAGCGCTTTGACGTGGAAGTCGCCAGGGGCATGACCGTGCGCGGCTACCTAGACAAGATCAAGTGCCCGACGTTGCTGGTGACCGGGGAATTCGATCCCCTGTGTCCGCTGGAAGACGCGATTGAAGCCTATGGGGACCTCAAGGTGCCGAAGGAAATGTGGGTCTTCGAAAACCAGTATCACCCGCTATGGAGCATCAGCAACCTCGGCGGCATGGATTGCCATGACTATGTCTTCGACTGGCTGCAGGCCTTCTTCTCGGGCAAACGCAAACCGACCAAACGCGGCAGCATTTCCTACATCAAGGAACAGGGCGACGGCCCCTGGTCGGATTGCGAGTGGACGCCACCGGTCAAGCGCGGTCAAGCCTACTTCTGATCCGGCACCCAGTCGACAAAAAAGGCGCTCCGTGGAGCGCCTTTTTTATTGCTGCGGTCGCAATGCCTGGATCCAGGCCTGCGTTTAATGCAAGTCAGCCACCGCGCGCGCGATGCGGCGACCGGCCTCAACCACGTTATCCAAAGAGCTGGCGATTGAAATCCTGAGGTGCGGACTCAGGCCGTAAGCCTCCCCCTGCACCACAGCGACACCAACGTGCTCCAGCAGATAGACCACCACATCCTGCTCCGTATCCAGAATCTTGCCTAGTGGCGTTTTGCGCCCCAACAAACCTGCACAACGCGGAAACAGGTAAAACGCCCCCTGCGGCCTGTCGCAGGTCAGGCCCGGCACATCTTTCAGAATATCCAGCATGCGGTCACGGCGCTCCTGGAAGGCAGCAGCGCGTTCCGCCAGAAATTCCTGCGGCCCGTTCAGCGCCTCCACTGCCGCCCATTGGCTGAGGGAATTCACCCCAGCCGTACTCTGCGACTGCATCTTGACCATACCGCGTATCAGTTCGCGCGGCCCTGCCGCAAAACCCAGTCGAAATCCGGTCATCGCATAAGCTTTCGATACGCCATTGACCGTCAGCGTACGCTCCGCCAGATCCGGCGCCACCTGGGCCATGGTGCAGAACTCGATGCCGTCGAAACGCAAATGTTCGTAGATGTCATCCGAGAGTATCCAGACGTGCGGATGGCGACGCAGCACTTCAGCCAGAGCCAGCAGTTCCTCGCGGCTGTAGATCGCCCCGCTGGGATTGCCGGGGGAATTCAGCATCAGCCATTTGGTACGGGGCGTGATAGCCGCTGCCAGCTGAGGCGGCGTGATCTTGAAACCGCTCTCGATGCCGCAGGTCACCACCACCGGTGTGCCGTCGGCAACCAGCGTCATGTCGAGATAGGAAATCCAGTAGGGCGCCGGAATGATCACTTCATCGCCGCTGGACACCGTAGCCTGCAGGGCATTGAACAATATCTGCTTGCTGCCGGTGCCGGCCATGATCTGGTCGACCGGGTAATCCAGTCCATTGTCACGGATGAATTTGCGGCGCACCGCCTCGCGCAGCTGGGGGATGCCGTCGATCGGCGGATATTTTGTTTCGTTGCGCTCCAGCGCCGCCATCACCGCACGTTTCACATGAGCGGGCGTCTCGAAGTCGGGTTCACCGATGGTCAGGCCAATAATGTCGTGCCCGGCAGCACGCAGGTCGCGCACTTTTTGCGCGGCAATGTTGCTGGGGGACAGCTTGATCCGCGAAAGGCGCGGGGAGAATTCAATCATGTTCTGGATTACTGCGGCTCGATGCCGATTTTCTTGAACAACGGAATCCACTTCTCACGCTCCGCCCGTATGTGCGCGGCAAATTCCGCGGGTGTGCTGCCTATGGGCTCTATGCCGAGACCGAAAAGTTTGTCCTTGATTTCTGGTATGGCCATCGCCTTGCGGGTTTCCTGCTGCAGGCGGCTGGTGATCGCGGGTGATGTCCCGGCGCGCACGGCGAATCCGTTCCACGATGTTGCCTCGTAGCCAGGCACGCCGGCTTCGGCGATCGTCGGCAAATCAGGCAGCAAGGTCGACCGCTTGGCCGTTGTAATGCCCAGTGCACGCAATCTGCCGGACTTGACGTGTGCGATTGAGGAAGAGATCTGGTCGAACGCAATCTGCACCTGGCCCGTCAACAGGTCGGCCATCATCTGCCCGCTGCCTTTGTATGGTACGTGCACGATTTCGATTCCAGCCAGGGCCTTGAAGAGTTCGGCCGTGACGTGAGTGGCGCCGCCTACGCCTGACGACCCGAACGAGTACTTGCCAGGCTGGGATTTGGCAGCAGCCACCAGTTCCTTGATCGATTTCGCCGGCAACGACGCGGGCACCACCAGGATCAGGGGCAGGGAGCCGATCTGGGTTACCGGCGCGAGATCCTTTTCCGCACTGTACGGCAGCTTGGAGTAGAGATAGTGATTAAAGGCCATCACTCCGGTAGTGGCCATCAGCACCGTGTAGCCGTCGGCATTCGATTTGGCAACCACATCGGCACCGATGTTGCCGCCGGCGCCGGAGCGGTTGTCCACCACCACCTGCTGGCCGAAGGCAGCACTGAGCCGCTCTCCGATGATGCGCGCCGTCACGTCAGTCGAACCTCCGGGCGCAAAACCCACAACCAAGCGTATGGGTTTGACGGGATATTGTTGTGCAGCAGCCCCCGCACAAACCAGGCAGGTCATGCTGAACGCGACCGCTCGGATCAAGGCTTTCATGTCACATCTCCTGAAGAAAAATTCTGATGCCGCCAGCCGGATGATCAGCGCGGGATGCGGCAGCTTACAGGTTTTTCCCGGACCTTTGTCGGGCGCGACGACGTCGGCAGCAGGACAATAAAAAAGGCGCTCCGCAGAGCGCCTTTTGCGGGCCTGGGCCCGTGTGTAGCTTTACTTGATCAAATCCTTCTTCTTGCGCTCGCTCTTCCAGATGACGTAAGCGTAGGCGCCTATCATGCCGACAAATACCAGCGCAAAAAGTATCATCCCGGTGGGATCGGCATCAACACGCGGAACTGCAGCAGTAACCGCCTCATTATCAGCGAGCGCCGGCAGCGCCATCAGCAACAGAGTAATTCCGGAAATAATCTTGTACATCGCAAGCTCCTCATGGAAATGGTTGGCGATTCTGCGGTCCAGCCGGGTCATCCGGATCATCGCCGCACGGACGACATCATCGCCGTGCCAGCTTGCTACAGCCTTACGCCGTCTTGCGGGAAACTTACGGCACCGCATCCAAGGTCTTGGATTTAGCGCAATGCGGACTGGATTTCAGCCATGGCTGCATTGCGTTCGCATGCCGGAGGGCAAATGCCCGGGTTTCTTCACACTAACTGCACAATAACCGACCCGCCGATCCGCAACGGGGCCTGCGCTACGCTAAACGCCCTATTTCTTGCCACCACAGATTTCTGCGGAACGCGTCATCGCGTAGTGGGCATGATTGAAGCCGGGCACGTTAAAGGTCTTGTCGTCATCGCGAAAAATAAACGGATATTCGCCCTGCGCCCGGTACAGCGCAAACAACGCTTTGCCGTCCATGCCCGGTTTACACGCCCGGCGCAGAAAAATATCTATCGTTCTTTGCGCGACAGTGATCGCCTCAGCAAGCGTCGGGTACTCCCCGATGCGCCGCACATGCGTCTGCGGCTCCAGATGCTTGCTTATTCCTTCAACAAAATAAGTCATGCTGCTCCTCGAACTACCGTCGCTGCTGATATGCATGCGGCGGAACCCGTATCGCGACCCAATGCCTCAGGCAAAATATCGCCTTGGTCAGCCGCATTCAGGGTTTTTATTGCGACCTAAAATCAAAGGGCCAGCCGATTAAGGCTAGCCCCTCGCAAATCTTGGTAGGCGGTGCGAGATTCGAACTCGCGACCAACGGATTAAAAGTCCGCTGCTCTACCAGCTGAGCTAACCGCCCTCAAAAAGGGGCGAATTTTAACACGCCAGCCCCAGTGGTCAAACGCGATTCGCCTGCTGGAGCACTCAGTCCTCCTGCATCATGCGCCAATATTGGTATTTCATGGTGCCCGCGGCGCCGATGACGATGGCCAGAAAGGTCAGCATGGAGCCAATGGCCACCGTGGACATGCCGGTGATCGCCTGTCCCACCGTGCAGCCCATGGACAGCACGCCGCCCATGCCCATCAGCGCGCCACCGAGCGCATGATTGGCAAAATCCTTAGTCGAAACAAACCACTCGAGGCGAAATTTCTTCGTAATCACCGCGTAAATGAACGAACCGAAAATGACGCCGGCCAGCGCCACCACGCCGAAATTGATCAATGTAGTCTTGCCGGGACTCATCAGGTAACGCACGGAGTCGCCCATCGGGCTGATGAAGGTATAAGACTGTACCTGGACGCGGCTGGGGACCTGAGTTGCGAAGTCGGCGTATTCCTTCCACGCCTGACCCAGGGGGCCGCCAGTGATGTACCAGCCGGCGAGCACCGCCAGCCCGACCACCACACCGCCGAGTATATTGTCGAAACTGCTGCGGAAATCCGCCGAACGGAATATATGAATGAACAACCCCAGGGCCAGCGCACCGCCAATCGCCGCATTGAGCGCCCGCGACTGCTGCATGCCGAACGTGCCGGAAATCACCGTGCCCAGCTCCTGATTCTGCATGCCGTGCTGGGCCAGATTGATGGTGGTTGCCGCCACCCAGGGATGAAACAATTTTTCGTAGAACGGCGTCCACAACATCAGATAAGCCATGATCGACGCGATCACCAGCACCACCAGTGATTTCAGATTGCCCGCGCCGACGCGCACCAGCGTCTTGTTGCCGCAGCCGCTGCCCAGCGTCATGCCGATGCCGAACAGCGCCCCGCCTACCAGGTAACGCAGCCAGCCGAAATTCGCGGTGCGGTACGGCGGAAAGGTTTCGCCGGACAGGTTGATGACGCCCATGGTTTCCATGGCAACAACACCGGTGATCGCGATGGCCATCGCCAGCAGCCATGCGCGCATGCGCCCGTTGTCGCCGATGTTGATCCAGTCGGATACGGCGCCCATGGTGCAGAAGTTGGTCTTGTTGACAACGGCGCCGAGCACTACTGCGATGGCAAACACCGCGGTCAGTACCTGATGATGTACGTTGAATTCCATGCATTCCTCCTGCGCAGCAGGTTCGCCGGCCCGCGTTGCGAGGCCGGACACTGCGGCGGCTGTTTGCAGCAAGTGTACTGCGCACCCGGATAGCGCAGGTAATTAATTGTTTTTATTGGTGTATTTGTAGCGCGTCGGATCGTCGACCACGGCGCGCTCGAAACCCTCGCGGCGCAACCGGCAGGAATCGCAAACCCCGCAGGCAGCGCCGTCGTCGTCTGCCTGATAACACGACACCGTCAACGCGTAGTTCACTCCCAGTATCACGCCGCGGCGGATGATGTCCGCTTTGCTCAGGTCGATGATGGGTGTGTGCAGCCGCAGGGTGCGGCCTTCAACCGCAGATTTGGTGGCCAGATTCGCCAACACTTCAAAAGCATGCATGAATTCTGGACGGCAATCGGGATAGCCCGAAAAATCGACGGCATTGGCGCCGAAAAAGATGTGATCTGCACCGCTGACTTCGGCATGCGCCAGCGCCAGTGCCAGCATGATCGTATTGCGCGCCGGCACATACGTCACCGGTATGCCTGTTTGCAGGCCGTCGACCGGCACCGGGATCTGACTATCGGTCAGTGCCGAGCCGCCGACTGCGCCGAGATCGATGCACACGACCTTGTGCGTCACCGCGCCCATTAACTGAGCCAACTTTGCGGCCGCCTTGAGTTCTGAACGGTGCCGCTGGCCGTAATCGATGGACAGGCAATGACAGTCATACCCGGCCTCGCGCGCAATCGCCAGCGTAGTGGCGGAATCCAATCCGCCGGAAAGCAGCACTACGGCTTTGGGATTCATCTGTATTCAATGTCCGGGCTTGTCGCCCCACAGCAGCTTGTGCAACTGCACCTGCAAACGCACCGGCAGTTGGTCGCGCAGAATCCAGTCAGCCAGCTGACGCGGCTCAAGCTGGCCGTGCACCGGGGAAAACAATACCGGGCACAACACGTCGAGCCGGCGGGTCTGCACCTCATCTACGGCCCAGCGGTAATCATTTTCATCACACAGCACAAATTTGATCTCGTCATGCGGCGTCAGATGTTCAAGGTTGGACCACAGGTTACGGCCGCATTCTCCGGAACCGGGCGTCTTGAGATCAAGGATTTTCGAGACTCGCGGATCAACCGGCGCGACATCAATCGCGCCGCTGGTCTCCAGCGACACCGAGTAACCGGCATCCACCAGCGTCCGCAGCAGCAACGGCGCGTGCTTCTGCGCCAGCGGTTCGCCGCCGGTGAGCGTCACATAGTGCGCGCCATGCGCGGCCACGCGGCGCAGAATATCGACCAGCGCCAGCGATTCACCGCCGTGAAACGCGTAGGCCGTATCACAATAACCGCAGCGCAGCGGGCAACCGGTGAGCCGCACAAAAACGGTAGGCAGGCCGACGCGGCTGGTCTCACCCTGCAGCGAGAAAAAAATCTCGGTGACGCGCAATGTTGCCGAATCATCGGTCACGGCTGCAGCGGTGGCGGTAGGATTCACTGCCGGATGGGGAATAGCTGGCGAACCCGAGCCACTCAGCGCAGGTTGGCAAGGCGCCGACGCGCCTTCTCGGCGGCCTCGGCGGCCGGATAACGCGCGATCAGACCGTCCATGGTTTTGCGCGCGGTACCCGTATCGCCGGATTCCAGCTGCGAACTCGCCATGTTGAGCAAGGCGTCCGGCACCGACGAGCTGTCAGGATAAGTGGCAACCAGCTTCTGCTGGCTGGCAATTGCATTCTTGAAATCCCGCAGATTGAAATACGAATCACCGATCCAGTACTGGGCGCGTGGCGCCAGAGTACTTTTTGGAAAACGAACGATGAACTCCTGGAATGAACTGATTGCGCCCTGGTAATTGCCGATGCGGCGCTGGCCCTGCGCGCGCTCGTAGGTATCGTTCTCGTCGGCACTGACCGGGGCGGCAGATGCAACCTTGGACGCATCTATTCCGCCCGCAGCCGGCACAGCACCTGCGGCCGGCGCTGCGCCGGCGCCCGGCTGTTCGAATCGGCGCAACCGCAAATCAAGATCGACATACATGTCGCGCTGACGCTTGGAAACGCCCTCGATGTTGTGGCCCAGCACTTCAACCTGGCCACGCAAGCCGCGAATTTCCTCGCGCAGCTTTTCAATTTCGGAAACCAGTGCCAGCAGCGGTTGGGAGTTGGCACTCTCCTCAATTTTCATCAGCCGCGCGGTGAAATCCGCGCTCTGCTGGCGCAGCTCGTCAACCCGCTTCTGCTGCTCGGCGATTTGCTTGCGCGCAACCTCGTCGTCAAACATCCCGGCGGCGGCCGGTGCGGCGACTAGCAGTCCGGCCAGCAACAGCGCGCCAGCTGCGGCGCGCAATCCAGGGTTAGTCATGGTGCTGAAATCAGTCGTTGGGGTAAACGATGTCGGCGCGACGGTTCTCGGCCAAGCTCGCCTCATCGTGGCCGGTTGCTCTGGGTTTTTCCTCGCCAAAGCTGACAGTCTCGATCTGATCAATTTGCGCACCCAGCAACAGCATGACCTGTTTGACGGCATCAGCACGGCGCTGGCCCAGCGCCAGATTGTATTCGCGGCTGCCGCGCTCGTCGGCGTTACCCTGCAAGGTCATTTTCATGTTGCGGTTCTGCTGCAGATAGCGCGCGTGAGCCGACACCAGCGGTTTGAACTCGTCCTTGACGACGTTGCTGTCCAGTTCAAAAAAGACGCTGCGCTTGGACAGGATGTTGGACGGGTCTTTCAGCGGATTGCCCGATACCCCGGTTGGTGCAAGCGGCGTCGTGGTCGGCCCCTTAGTCACCGGCGCGGTGACGGCCGGCGCTTGCGCCGCAGCAGTACCGCTGCGGTCTTCGACAGCGGCACCGTCCTGTTCCATGGTGGGCGTGCTGCTGCAGGCGGCGAGTATTGCCAATGCCGTCACAGCCAGTAGTAATCTTTTCATGATTCTGCTCCTTGTCGACTTGGGTGTGGTTTTGCTGAGCGCTATTTATTGACCACGGGACTCCACGCAGGTTCACGCGCATCCCCGACATCAGCAGTAAATCGCTGCTTGATGCGGCCGTCGCTGGAAACGGCGGCCAATATACCACGGCCCCCGACCTCGGTTGCGTAGAGGATAACCTTGCTGTTCGGCGCAAAACTCGGCGATTCATCTATGCCGCCGTCCGTCAGCACCTGTACCTGTCGCGTTGCAAAATCCTGCACCGCGACATTGAAGCGGCCATTGTTGCGCTGGATGAAAGTGAAGCTTTTGCCGTCGGGACTGTGCCGCGGCGACACGTTGTAACTGCCCTCGAATGTAACGCGCTGTGCAGTGCCGCCGCTGGCGGCAATGCGGTAGATCTGCGGACCGCCGCCGCGATCCGAAGTAAACAGGATGGACTGTCCGTCCGGCGCAAAATTGGCTTCGGTATCGATCCCCGCGCTCTGCGTCAGCCGCACCGGCGCGCCCGAGCCATCAGCATTGATCATGAAGAGCTGCGAGCCGCCATCGCGGGTCAGAGTCACCGCCAGCCGCCGTCCGTCCGGCGACCATGCAGGCGCACTGTTGCTGCCGCGGAATGCCGCAACCGCCAGACGCCCGCCGGTAGTCAGCGATTGCACGTAAACAATCGGCTTCTTTTGCTCAAACGACACATAGGCCAGCCGGCTACCGTCCGGTGACCATGAAGGCGAAATGATCGGCTCGTTGGAGCCCAGGACACTCTGCGCGCCGTAACCGTCGGCATCTGCGACATGCAGTTCGTAGCGCGGGCCGCGCTTGACCACATAGGCAATGCGGGTCGCAAATACCCCGGTGTCGCCCGTCAGTTTCTCGTAGATGACGTCAGCAATCTTGTGTGCGGTCAGCCGCAGTTGGCCTTCCGTGGCGAAATAGACGAACCCGGCGATCTGGGTCTGCTTCACCGCATCCATGACGCGGAAGCGGATGTCATAACGCCCGTCTGGCGCCTTGGTAACCGAACCGATGACCACGGCATCCGCACCGCGGGCGCGCAATTGCGCGTAATTCAACTGCTCCGGTTCATGCGGCACCGGATTCATGCCGCCCGGATCCACGGTCTTGAACAGGCCGCTGCGCGCCAGATCGGCAGCCACCACCGGCGTGATGCGCTGGGCCAGCCCTGCTTCAGCGCGGAACGGCACGATCGCCACGGGAATCTGATTGGCCCCCGCGCCGACGATCTCGATGGTCAGCGAGGCTACGGCACTGCCCGCGGACAGCAACAGCCACAGCGCAAACATGCGCAGCAGGGGACGCCCGAAGTCGAATATTTTTATATTTCGTGATTGCATTGTGGTGTTCACTCTTTGGGCCGGAATACCAGGTTAAGTTCCCGGAACTGGCGCATCAGTGCCGGATCAGGGGGCAGCGGCAACGGCTGGGCTCTCAAAATTGCGCGCTCCACCGCCGCGTCGTAAGCCGGCACGCTGTTGCTCGATTTTTTAAGTTTTGCTCCCAGCACTTCACCTCCCGGCAGCATGGTGATTTCAAATTCGACCTGGGCGTTATCGCTGACATTGGACGGCAGCACGATGAAACGCCGGATTTTATCGCTGATGCGCCGCTTGTATTCATCAACGACTTTCGCCTGCGCCGCCGCCGAGCAGCAGAAGGCACGGGACGCGCTGGCTGCACAGCAGGCGGCGCGTTTCGC